>DATMEW010000021.1:0-21582 GCA_035556495.1 Xanthobacteraceae bacterium
ACGAAAAATTCCCCGTGGTCGAGTTCGCAGATTCCGATGCGCTTCAGGTCGGCGATCTCGTGCTGGCCATGGGCAATCCGTTCTCGGTCGGCCAGACGGTGACGCACGGCATCGTCTCGGCCGTGGCGCGCACTCAGGTCGGCATCACCGACTATCAGTTCTTCATCCAGACCGACGCCGCCATCAATCCCGGCAACTCCGGCGGTGCGCTGGTCGATCTGTCCGGCCGGCTGGTCGGCATCAATACGGCGATCTTCTCGCGCTCTGGCGGTTCGCAGGGCATCGGCTTCGCCATTCCTGCCAACATGGTTCGCGTGGTCGTGGCCTCGGCCGCGGCGGGCTCTTCCAGCGTGCGCCGGCCCTGGCTCGGCGCGCAGCTTCAGGCCGTCACGCCCGACATCGCCGAAAGCCTGAATCTCAAGCGTCCGGCCGGGGTGCTGGTCGCGAACCTCACGTCCGGCGGTCCGGCGGCCAAGGCGGGCCTGCGCACGGGCGATCTCATCGTCTCGGTCGATGGCGTGAATGTCGATGACCCGAATGCCTTCGACTACCGCTTCGCGACCAAGCCGCTCGGCGGCTCCGCCAAGATCGGACTCCTGCGGGGCGGCCGCGAAACCTCGGTGACCGTCGCCCTTCAGGCCCCGCCCGACACCCCGCGCGACGAGGTTACGATCAACGCGCGCTCGCCCTTCATGGGGGCGAAAGTGTCCAACCTGTCTCCGGCGCTGGCGGATGAACTGCGGCTCGACGCCTCCGCCAGCGGCATCGTCGTCGTGGATGTGGCCGACGGCAGCTTCGCGCAGCAGTTCTTCCAGCGCGGCGACATCGTCCTTCAGGTGAACGACCAGCGCATCGAGAAAACGCGGGACCTGACGGCCATCGCCGAGCGTGGCCAGCGGTTCTGGCGCATCACGGTGCAGCGCGGCGGGCAGCAGATTTCCTTCGCGCTCGGCGGCTGACGTGTCCCCGCGTGCGCGAAGCGAGGGTCCGGGTTTGTTCGCGGCGGCCGGGCTCGATGCAGCCGCGCCGCGGCCGCTGGCGGACCGGCTGCGCCCGCAGACGCTTGGCGACATCGTTGGACAGGACCATCTGCTCGGGCCGGACGGCGCGCTGACGCGGATGCGCGAGACCCGTTCGCTCGGCTCGCTGATCCTGTGGGGACCGCCCGGCACCGGCAAGACGACCACGGCCCGCCTGCTGGCGCAGGAGACCGACCTGCATTTCGAGCAGATCTCCGCGATCTTCACCGGCGTCGCCGATCTCAAGAAGGTGTTCGAGGCCGCACGGGCCCGCCGCGAGATGGGACAGGGCACGCTACTGTTCGTCGATGAGATCCACCGTTTCAATCGCGCGCAGCAGGATTCCTTCCTGCCGGTGATGGAGGATGGCACCATCGTTCTCGTCGGCGCGACGACGGAGAACCCGTCCTTCGAACTCAACGCGCCGTTGCTGTCCCGGGCGCGGGTGCTGGTGTTTCGTTCGCTCGACGATGCCGCCGTGGCGCGGCTGCTGAGCCGCGCGGAAGAAATCGAGGGCCGCCCGCTGCCGCTGGACGAGGAGGCCCGCGCCGCGCTGGTCCGCATGGCCGATGGCGACGGCCGGGCCGCATTGACGCTGGTGGAGGAAGTCTGGCGCGCCGCGCGCACCGATGAGGTGTTCGACGCGGCTGCGTTGGCCGAGATCGTCCAGCGCCGCGCGCCGATCTACGACAAGTCGCAGGACGGACATTACAACCTGATCTCCGCGCTGCATAAATCCGTGCGCGGCTCGGACCCGGACGCGGCGCTGTATTATCTCTGCCGGATGTTCGACGCCGGCGAGGACCCGCTGTTCCTCGCGCGCCGGGTCGTGCGCATGGCGGTCGAGGATATCGGACTTGCGGACCCGCAGGCGCTGGTGATCTGCAACGCGGCCAAGGACGCCTATGATTTCCTCGGCTCGCCGGAGGGCGAACTGGCCATCGCCCAGGCGGTGATCTATCTCGCCACCGCGCCGAAATCGAACGCGGGCTACAACGCCCATAAGGCGGCGATGCGCACGGCCAAGCAGGGCGGCTCGCTGCTGCCGCCCAAGCATATCCTCAATGCGCCTACGAAGCTGATGAAGGCGGAAGACTACGGCGCGGGCTATCGATACGACCACGACATGCCGGATGCTTTTTCCGGCCAGAACTATTTTCCCGAAGCGCTCGGCCGGCAGACCTTCTACGATCCGCCGGAGCGTGGCTTCGAGCGCGAGATACGAAAGCGGCTGGATTACTGGGCGCGGCTCAGGGCCGAACGAGGTGAGACGTGAAACGCAGTGGAGGCCCGCGCCGGCCCGGCAAAGGTGGCGGACAACAGGGCGGCAGCCGGCGCGACCGCCAGCGCCCCGCAAGCCGGGGGGCGGGGAAGCCGTCCAGCCGGCAGACCGGCAGCCGTGAACGGTCCTATCGCGACGAGGACCGGCCGCCGCCGCGCGAGCGTGCCCCCCGGGAGGACGGGCGAGGCCGCGCGGACGCCGGCAGAACCGCACGCAACGAACGCGCGGCCGATCGGCCGCCGCGTGTCCGCAGCGCCGCAGCGCCGCGATTTCCAAAGCGCGCCGATGACGAAAGCTTCGCCCGGCCGCGCCGCCGCGAGGATGCCCCGGCTGCGCGGTCGCGGCAGGAGCATAGCCGTCACGATGACCGCCGTGCTGACTGGCGCAGCGAAGACCGCGAACCCCGCCGCGACCGGGATTCCGATTGGGATTTCGGCGCGCTGGAGCGGGAGGTGGGCGCGCCGCGCCGGCCGCGTGACGAATGGGGCGAAGGTGATTCTCGCGCCGCCCGCGCCGGGCGGGATGATCGCCGCAGCCGGAACAGGCCGGCCCGTGGCGGGCATCGCGAGGACGGCGCGGAAAGGCCCGCGCGGGGAAGCGCCACCCAGCGGGCGCGGCCGGCCGGTTCGCGCAAACCGGCGGACCAGCGCGGGACGCGCAGCGGCAAAGGCGGGCCGTCCGGGCCGGCGCGCAAGCTGCCGCATTTCGAACGGGCGGCCTTCCGCGCCGAGCGTGAGGCTGCTCCGCAAAGCCGTCGCGAGGTCCCTGAGGTTTCACCCGAACTGATGGCAGCCACGGCGGTCCAGATCGTGACGGTGAGCGCCGACGAGGCGGATATGCGGGTGGATCGCTTCCTCGAAGCGAAATTTCCGGGCCTGTCCTTCAGCCATATCCAGCGCGTGATCCGGAAGGGCGAACTGCGTGTGGACGGACGCCGGGTCGAGCCGAAGGACCGCCTGCGCGGCGGACAATCCGTCCGCATTCCGCCGCTGAAGATCGACCAGCCGAAGCCGCGCGCGGCGCCCAGCGCCGCCGACGAGAAAGACCTGGCCGCGCTGAGGGCGATGATCCTGTATGAGGACGACGACGTGCTGGTCCTCAACAAGCCCATCGGGCTGGCGGTGCAGGGCGGCTCCGGCACCACCCGGCATATCGACGGCATGCTGGAAGCGCTGCGCGGCCCCGGTCCGGACGGACAGAAGCCCCGGCTGGTCCATCGCATCGACAAGGACACGGCAGGCTGCCTGCTGGTCGCAAAGACCCGCTTCGCGGCCTCTGCGCTCGCGAAAAGCTTCCGTTCGCGGGCGGCGCGCAAGGTCTATTGGGCGCTGGTCGCCGGCGTGCCGAAGCCGCGTCAGGGCCGCATCTCCACCTTCCTCGCCAAGGAGGAACGGGAGGAGGACAGCGTGATGCGCGTCGCCGAGCATGGCGACGAGGGCGCGAGCCATGCCGTGACTTATTATGCGGTGATCGAGACCTCCGCGCAGACGCTGGCCTGGGTCTCGCTCAAGCCGGTAACGGGGCGGACCCACCAGCTCCGCGCCCATATGGCGCATATCAAGCATCCCATCGTCGGAGATCCGAAATATTTCAACATTGAGAACTGGAACCTGCCCGGCGGCATCCAGAACAAGCTGCACTTGCTGGCGCGGCGCATCGCGCTGCCGCATCCGCGCGGCGGAACCATCGACGTCACGGCGCCGTTGCCGCCGCATATGCAGCAGTCGTGGAACCTGCTGGGACTGGATTCGGACCGCTATGACCCCATCGTTGAAGCGCCGGAGGAATGATCCCGGCCGAATGGGCGGCGCGGCGCTTGCGGTCGTTGTGCTGCTGGCGCTTGGATCGGGCGCGGAGGCGCAGAGTTTCCCCGGCGTGATCGATCCGGTGCCGGCTCCATCGGGGCCGACCGTGCAGCCGCTGCCACCGCCGCAGCAGCCTCCGGTGATCCTCGGGCCGGCAACATCGGGGCGGACCGGAAGGCCGCAAGGCGCGCCGGTCCCGAGCTTTCAGGACAAGGCGCGGGACTGCCTGCATGAGAGCAATGCGGCCGGCTTGTCCGCGACGCGGCCGCCGGGCGAGGATCGCGACACATTCGTCCGGCGCTGCATTGATGGTGGCTGACGGAGCCCCGCTTTCCGGCCCTGATGCGGCCGCGTCAGATAGCAAAGGTTTGTTGGTAGCGAACACTATGCGCGACATTTTCGAAGACTTGGCTGCCGGCGAAGCGGCAGACCCC
The DNA here is from genome assembly GCA_035556495.1 of Xanthobacteraceae bacterium. GTDB lineage: Bacteria > Pseudomonadota > Alphaproteobacteria > Rhizobiales > Xanthobacteraceae > CANKHJ01. The sequence goes on from DATMEW010000021.1 coordinate 4,541, forward strand.
CGTGAGGCCGCCCAGCGCAGCATGCGGCCCGCGCTGCGCAAACGCTTCTATACGGAAGTGTCGGTTGCTGAGAGCGGCGGCGGTTTTGCCGTGCTGCTGGACGGCAAGGCCATCCGCACGCCGGCGCGCCGCCCGTTCGAAGCGCCGGCGCGCGCGCTGGCGGAAGCACTGGCGGCCGAATGGTCCGCGCAGGACGAGGTGATCGATCCCGCCCGGATGCCGCTGACCCGGCTTGCCAACACCGTCCTCGACGGCGTTGTGGATGCGGCAAAACCCGTGATGGAAGAAATCACGAAATATCTCGGCTCCGACCTGCTGTTCTACCGGGCCGAAGGTCCTCAGGGCCTGCTCGATCTTCAGGCGGAACGATGGGACCCCGTGCTGGACTGGGCCAGGACGCATCTCGGGGCGCGTTTCGTGCTCTCGCAAGGGGTGATGTTCGTGGACCAGCCCGGAGAGGCCGTGGCGGCGGCGAGCGCCGCGATACCGGACGATCCATGGCTGCTCGGCGGGCTGCATCTGATGACCACCGGCAGCGGCTCCGCTTTGCTTGCGCTCGCGATGCTGCACGGCCGGATCACGCCGGACGAGGCGTGGCTTGCCGCCGATCTCGATGAGGAATGGAACGCCCGCACCTGGGGCGAGGATTCTTTGGCGCGGGAGCGGCGGGAGTTGCGGCGTCTGGATATGCAGGCGGCAGCGACGATGTTGCGGCTGACCCGACCGCAACAATAACTACGGGCAAGCGTGCGGGCGGCGTCACATCAGGACAAAAGGTGGCTGACGCGGCGTGGAGAGCTTGTCTTGCGAGCCTGAGATATGCGGGGTTTCGCGCCACGCGACATCGCGTTCCGGTGCGCGCCACGCGGCGATGCAGATGACGATCGCGAAGACGGCGAGGGCACCGACGCCCACCATGGCGTTGACCCAGTAAACAACGTCATCGGGTTCGCCGTTGCTGTCAGGCTCGCGCCGAGTCCACAGGCTCCATGTCTTCATCTGGCATCTCCGCGATCACCCGCGTGATCCCCGACCATCTGATGTGAGATAGAAACGGAAACGGAGTGGCACAAGTTCCAGCCCGCTGCGAGAATGTCACCCGACCATTGTTTGTGCCCCATATGAGAAGGCGCCTCCGCGGGGACGGAAGCGCCTTCCGGATCATCGAAAATATTCGACGTTACTGCTGGCCCGGCGCGCCATTGCCGGTGTCAGCGCCAGAGCCCTGACCCGTGGTCACGGGAGGGGTCGGATCGGGAGCCGTCTGCGCCGAATTCTCAGGCGGCATGGCCTCCGGCGGGGTTGGATTCCGATTGATCGCAGTGCCGGTGGCTGGAGGCGCCGTGATCACGCTGTTGGCCGCGGGGTCGTTTTGCAGGGCGGTCTGGTCATCGCCGCTACGGTTCGGGCCGAAAACCAGCGCGCCCAGAATGATCACAATGGCAATGCCGGCGATCCACCCCCACATCGCGTTGCTGCTGCGCGCGGGTTCTACCGGATCGACGGGGTCGAGCGGGCGTTGGTTGACCGGGTCCAGATCCGGATCGCGATATCCCGGGCGTTCGAAATCTCTCGGGTCGCTCATGACAATCTCTCCTCTGATGCCTGAATGGGAAAACCCCTGCTGGAGGCAGGGGTTCCGGCCACAATCGTGGCGAAGCAGAGGCGAAGTGATGATCACGGAACCCCGTGGAGCCGTCAGTAGACGACCACGCTGCGAATGCTCTCGCCGCGATGCATCAGGTCGAAGCCGGTGTTGATGTCCGACAGCGGCAGGATATGGGTGATCATCGGATCGATCTCGATCTTGCCGTCCATGTACCAGTCCACGATCTTGGGCACATCTGTGCGGCCGCGCGCGCCGCCGAAGGCGGTGCCTTTCCAGACGCGGCCGGTGACGAGCTGGAATGGGCGCGTGGAGATTTCAGCGCCCGCGGGCGCGACGCCGATCACGATCGACTGGCCCCATCCGCGATGGCAGGCTTCCAGTGCCTGGCGCATCACGGTGACGTTGCCAGTGCAGTCGAACGTATAATCCGCGCCGCCGATCTGGTCCGCACCGCTCTTGGTCATGTTGACGAGATGGGCGACGAGGTCGCCCTCGACTTCCCTGGGATTGACGAAATGCGTCATCCCGAAGCGTTCGCCCCAGGCTTTGCGGTCCGGATTGATATCGACGCCGATGATCATGTCCGCGCCGGCGAGCCGGAGGCCCTGAAGAACGTTCAGGCCGATGCCGCCGAGCCCGAAGACGATGGCCTTGGCGCCGGGTTCCACCTTTGCCGTATGGATCACCGCGCCGACGCCGGTGGTGACGCCGCAGCCGATGTAGCAGACCTTGTCGAACGGTGCGTCCTGCCGGATCTTCGCCACCGCGATCTCCGGCAGTACGGTGAAATTCGCGAAGGTGGAGCAGCCCATGTAATGGTGCAGCTTCTTGCCTTCGATCGAGAAGCGCGAGGTGCCGTCCGGCATCAGACCCTGCCCTTGGGTGCTCCGGATCGAGGTGCAGAGATTGGTCTTGCGCGACAGGCAGGACGGGCACTGGCGGCATTCCGGCGTGTAGAGCGGAATGACATGGTCGCCTTTTGCGACAGAGGTGACGCCGGGGCCGACATCGACCACCACGCCGGCGCCTTCATGGCCGAGAATGGCCGGGAACAGCCCTTCCGGATCGGCGCCGGACAGCGTGAATTCATCGGTGTGGCAGATGCCCGTGGCCTTGATCTCGATCAGCACTTCGCCGGCTCGCGGACCTTCGAGCTGGACGGTGGTGACTTCCAAAGGCTTTCCGGCTTCGTAGGCAACAGCGGCGCGTACATCCATCGTTCAGGTCTCCAGTTTCAGCGCCACGGTCGGCAGCAGAGGTTGCGCACTTGAAGTAAATACGCGCGCAGATTGTAAATTGCTACGCGATATTAATCGCGCAGGTTTAGTTTGCAATTCAGGCTTATCTTGTACCGGCTTCCTTCCCCATGACTATCCATGAACTTGCCGGCGTGCGGCCGTCAGCCATCCGCGGGTGCTTCATCGGCATGCTGCTGGCGCTGAACCTCGCTGTCGTTGTCGTCTTCGCTACAGTGGAGACATCCACCGCGCCTTCCGGCCTGCAGTTTGACATCCCCATCTGCGGATATGGGACCATGCGATGGTAACTCTGGCAGACCTCGAAAAGATCGTGGCCCGCGCGCTTGGCGGTCTTTCGATCCTTCACGTTCCATTCCTGATGCTGATCGCCCTGTTGCGTGGCGAGGGAGAGGCGGCGCAGGTCGGGATTGCGGCGTTGGTGTTTGCCCTGCTGCCGCAGGCGCTTGCTCGGCTGGGCTATTCCGACCGTGTGGTCGGCTATGCCCTTGCAATCGGACTGGTCAGCCAGACCTCGCTGCTCGTGCATGTCATGGCCGGTCATCCGTGGCAGGCCGAGATGCATTTCTACTATTTCGCGGTTCTGGCGATGATGTCGGGATTCTGTGACTGGCGGTTGCTGGTCGTGACAGCCGCGTTGATCGCCGGACACCACCTTGCGCTGTGTTTCACCTTTCCGCATTCGCTGCTTCCGGGCGCGGTGGATCTGTTGCGGGTCGGTGTTCACGCGCTCATCGTCGCCATTGAAACCGCTGTTCTTGTTGGCGTCGCGTTCCTTGTGCGTTTCGCTTTCGAAGGAGCGCATATTGCGCGGGGGGAAGCCGAACAGGCGGCTTCCGATCTTCAGAAGCTGAATCTGGAACGGGAGAAAGACCTGATCGCGACAAAGGCGCAGGCGCAGCAGGACCTCCAGTCCTTCGAACACTTCAAGAGGGAGGTTTCGGAGGCCATCGCAGCCCTTCACGGCGCGGCAAAGATACTTGAAAGCAATGCGGACAGCCTGACTTCGGCAGCGACCCGCGCTAGCGCGCAGTCCGAAACGGTCTCGGTTCTGTCCGAGAAGACAGCCCTTCAGGTGGGTTCGGTCGCGCGCTCCGGCGAGGCGCTCGCCCAGACGATTGCAGAGGTCGGCGCCAGCGCTGCCGCATCCTCGGATCTTGCGGCCTCGGCTCTCGAGGAAGTCGAGCAGACCAGCCGTACCGTAGGCGAAATGGCCGCCGTGGCGGTGGAGATCGGCGCGGTGACGGGGCTCATCAGTTCGATTACGGAGCAGACCAACCTGCTCGCGCTGAACGCGACCATTGAGGCCGCCCGGGCGGGGGCCGCCGGTCGCGGCTTCGCTGTGGTGGCGCAGGAGGTTAAGAGCCTGTCGGCCGAAACGGCAAATGCCACCAAGGATATCGCGCGCCGCATCGAAGCGATGCAATCGTCAGCCGCGCGCTCCGTGAGCACGGTTCAGCAAATTCTGGGCACCATCCGGGAACTGGACAAGGTTTCAGAACTCATCGCCAAGGCGGTGGAGGAGCAGGCGGCCGCGGCGAGCAATATCGGCGTCAATGTCACCTTCGCTGCCCGGGGCGTCGAGCAGGTGCATCAGTCGATTGCGGAAATCGACCGCTTCACCGGCGTCACCGCCTCGGCGATCCATGAAGTGACCGCGGCAGCATTCGACGTCACCCGCCAGACCGAGCGGATTCTGGAACGTGTCAGCCGGTTCGAGGAGCAGATGCTGACGACGCGCGGGATGGTTTCTGCAAAGCCTCGGCAACTGGCCGCGTAAGCGGAGGCCTGCCTATCCCGTGGTTCGGCAGGCGGTCTGTCGTCGTCTGATGGAGGCAGGATTGGGGGGCGGCGTGCCGGCGCCGTTATGCCTTCGGTTGCAGCACCAGTTGGGTCTGCGTCACGATGGCGGCGAGCTTGCCGTCGCCGCGCGTGATGCGGGTTTGCACCACGATGGTGGTCCGTCCGACATGGAGCGGCGTGGTGACGGCTTTGGCCGTATCGCCCTTGGGAATTGCCGCGAAGAAATTGGTCTTGCTCTCGATGGTGACGGTGTTCACGCCCTGCGGGAGCATTGCGACGGTGGCGACGCCGCCGACGGCGTCTCCGAATGCCATGAACGCGCCGCCATGCATGACGTCGCCGGGCCGGCAGTGTTCCGCGGTGACACGCATCGCGCCTTCCGTCCGCTCCTTGTCGGCATGGATGATTTCAATGCCCAGATGCTTGCGAAAGCCGCTGGCTTGCGTAATGGCCATGGTTGTCCTCTGAAATGGTAAGACCGGTGCGGCCGCCAGCTTAGCCGTCAGCCTAGCTTCGCGACAGCCGGCGGCGATTGGCGCGGACCCGCCGCTTCACGGCGGCAAAGGCGACGTCCGTCGCCTTCTGCGGGTCCCGACCCTGGATCACGGCATGGATTGCCGCATTCTGGATCATGGCAGCCGCGACCAGTTTTTCGGCGACCATATGCTGCATCTCGGTCGTCGCACGGGGGCCTCCGGCCGCGATCCGCAACATGCGCAACCCCATGACTTGCTGCACTTCCACCCCGAAACGCATGGCTTCGAACCAGTTCGACCAGATATTCGTCACGAACGCTCCATCAGCGACAGGATCGGGCAGAGAGGGGAGGGGCAAGGAAAGCAGCAGGACCGGGCGCCGAATGTCTGCAAAGCGGAAGGCAGCGTCAAGGCCCTTCGTCGTGCAGTGCGAACGTGGGATGATCGGCTGGAGGTGTCGAGCCTTCCCCAATGTGGAGTGACAGCATGAAAGCCGGCGCGGAGCTTCAGGCATGGCGAGTGAAGGACACCCGGCATGTTTTCCGGGACCGCTGGGTCTCGTTGCGGGCCGACTCATGCGTCACCGCTGAAGGAGCGCAGATCGATCCGTACTACATTCTGGAACTGGCGGACTGGGTACAGGTCGTTGCCGTGACGGCGCAGGCGCAAGTGGTGATGATCCGGCAGTATCGGCATGGCCTCAAGGGTATCTCCCTTGAGGTCCCTTCGGGAGTTGTCGATGTGCGGGATGCCGACCCACTGGCGGCGGCTGCCAGGGAGTTGCTTGAGGAGACCGGCTATGCGGCGGACAGCTTCGAACTGGTGGGCCGCTTGTCGCCCGTGGTGGCGCGTCTCGATAATACGATCTCCGTAGTCCTCGCGCGCAATGCGCGACAGGTACAGCCACCGGCCGTGGATGCAACCGAGGTCGTCAGCCTCCATCTCATGAGCTGCGAGGAAGCTGTGCAGGCGGCGCTGGCCGGCGGGATGGTGGAAGCCTCGCAGATCGCGGCGTTGCTGATGGCGCTGCGGCACGGCGGGTTGATAGACATCAGCGTGAAGTCTGCCGCTGACCGGTCATGAAACGTCTGCCGGTGCGGTTGCTTTCGGGGGTAGCCGAAACAGCGTCGTGAAGCGGGCGGCAAGGGCAAGATCTCCCGTCACATCGAGGCTGCCTGCGGCGACCAGTGCGTCGAGCGGCCGGCCGCCATAGACCGCCGCGGCGATGGCCGGCGGCGTGCCGCGGAAAACGACGTCCGCCTCGGCCAGCGCGTCGGATGCGGCGCGGGCAACGGTGAGCTGTCCGTTGGCGATCCGAACGATGTAGTTTTCGCCGGCGATGCGAAATCCGACTTTCGCGGTCAGGTCCCCGGTCCGTTCGGGGTCGATCATCGTGCGGAACGACAGGAACAGGGACACAGCGCTGAACGGCAGGCTGGGGTCGTGTTTTGGCGACCGCGCGGCCCAGCGGCCCAGCGCCTGAAAGATCGGCTCGCTTTCATAACCCCAGGGCGTGAGTTCGTAGACATGGCCTGTGGCGGGCGGCGCCAGTTTTCGCCGCAGGATCAATCCATCTCCCTCAAGTCCTTCGAGGCGCTGGGTCAGCACGTTGGCGCTGATGCCGGGCAGGGCGGTGCGCAGGTCGCTGAAGCGCCGCGCGCCCAGCATGAGTTCGCGGATCACCAGCAGCGCCCAGCGTTCGCCGACCAGGTCCAGCGCATGGGCCGTGGCGCAGGCGTCATCGTAAAGGCGTTTGGCGGCAGGTTTTTTCATACCACTTTCTATATAGTTATTTTTTCAAACTTCATAGTTGTTTTATGTAACTAAATTGACTAGGGTCGTCGTATCAACCCCTTGAGCCGAGTGGAGAAGCCCGATGCCCAGAATGATTTTCGTCAATCTTCCCGTCACGGATCTCGGAAAGGCCACTGCCTTTTACGAAGCTATCGGCGCGACGAAAAATCCGATGTTTTCCGATGACACCGCCTCCTGCATGGTGTTTTCCGACACGATCTTCGCGATGCTGCTGACCCACGAGAAGTTCCGGCAATTCACCCCGAAGGCGATCCCCGACGCGCACAAGACCAGCGAGGTGCTGATTGCGCTCTCGGCGGACAGCAAGGCGGATGTGGATTCCATTGTGAACAGGGCGACCCCGGCGGGCGGCAAGAGTGACGCCACGGCGAAGCAGGACCTCGGCTTCATGTACAGCCGCTCGCTGGAAGACCCGGATGGCCATATCTGGGAAGTGGTGTGGATGGACCCTGCCGCGGCGGCGGGCGGGCCGGAAGCCGCCGCAGGCTGAGCCCGGATATCGCGGCCGCGCCTCTGCGGAATGCAGGCCGGCGGCCGCCGCTTCCATTCAATGGTCCCGCCATCGGGAGATAATGCCATGCCCACACTCGCCCCTCCTGCGAAGATCACGCCCTGTCTTTGGTATACCGACAACGCGGAGGAAGCCGCCTCATTCTATGCCGGCCTGCTTCCGGACTCCCGGGTGGACAGCGTGACGGCGCTGCCCGTGGAGTCGCCCAGCGGCCCGCCCGGTTCGGTCAAGGTTGTCGCGTTCACGCTCGCCGGTCACGCTTTCATGGCCATGACGGCCGGCCCGTTCGAACCGTTCAATCATGCGATTTCGCTCATGGTGCATTGCGACGATCAGGCCGAGGTGGATCGTCTCTGGAACGCCCTTTCCGAGGGAGGGAGCATTGAGCAGTGCGGCTGGCTGAAGGACCGCTACGGCGTGTCCTGGCAGATCGTCCCGCGCCGCCTTGGCGAACTCATGCAGGACAGGGACATCGCCCGGGTGAAGCGCGTCGCGGAAGCCATGATGAAGATGGTCAAGATCGATGTCGCGGCACTCGAGGCGGCTGCCGCGGGCTGACGGTTCACGCCCAGCTCGGAGACACGTTGGAGACGGGTGGCCTGTCTCCTGCGTTGCGGACTCTCAAAAGGTGAAAGAAGATAATTTTTCTGTCAGAACGCTATTGTTTAGGTGATTCAGGAGCGCATCCTTATATTTTCGCATATTGTGAATGTTTATTCTCTGTTTCCGGAAAATTTTGCAAGTCCCTGCGCTTTCGGCACGTCGCCGGACGGAATACATAATCCCGAACAGGCACATCTGCCCGGATAGGGGATTCCATGCGCATTCTGAAGGCTTTCGCAGTGGCCGCTTTCGCTGCCGCCTCCACTGCCGCCGCGGCTCAGCAGGAGCTTCGTGTCGGCTATATTCCCGTGATGGGTGCTGCCCAGGTATTCGTGGCGGAAGGCCAGGGCTGGACCAAGCAGGCCGGTCTTTCGCTCAAGATGTCCGCCTTCGAGTCCGGCCCGAACATGATCCAGGCCCTCAGCTCCGGCACGCTCGATGTCTATGTGGCGGGCCTTGCGCCGCTGCTGGTGGCGCGCGCCAAGGGTATCGACGTGCGCGTGATCGCCGCGACGGTCGTGGAGGAAATGGGCGTGGCCGCCAGTCCGTCGCTCGCGCCGTTTCTTGAAGGGCGCAATGCGGCGGAAGCCTTCAAGGCGTTCCGCGAGAAGAACGGCCGCCCCGCCAAGCTGGCGACCCAGCCGATCGGCTCCGGCCCGCATACCACCCTGAACTACTGGCTCTGGGAGGTTCTCAAGGCCGACAAGGCGGACGTGCAGATCATTGAAATGGGCATCGACGCGACCCAGCGGGCGATTGCCACCTCCGCCGTCGAAGGCGGCTCGATCCGCGAGCCGGCCCTGACGATCGTTCAGCGGCAGAACCCCAAGATCAAGCTGCTGGCCGACGGCAAGGAAATGTTCCCGAACTTCCCGGGCGTGGTCGTCGCGGTGCTCGGCTCCTTCGCGGACAAAAATCCGGCGGCCACGGACAATCTGGTCCGGCTCGTCGTGCGGGCGACCGAGGACCTGAAGAACGATCCGAAGAAGAATGCGCCCTTCGTCAGCGCGGCCTTCGGCAAGGGTCTCGTGTCCAACGACATTCTGGAAGCGGCGATCAAATCGCCCCAGACGCAGTTCACCTCCGATCCGCGCCGGATCGTGGAATCCACCGCCAAGTTGCAGGACTATCAGGTGAAGCTCGGTGCGCTGAAGGAATCCGCTCCGCTCGAAGGACTGTTCGCCCTCGACGTCTATGACAGGGCTACGGCCGCGAAGTAGACGCACGACGCGCGGCGGAGTGATGTGACGTGACGAGAACGCGTGCCACGGCTCTCGCCGTGCTGGGCTTTGCGATCTTCCTGGGAATCTGGGAAGCCGCGCCGGCTCTGGGACTGGTGCCGGCGGCAATTTTGCCGCCGCCCAGCGCGCTGCCGGGCGCATTCATGCGCGAACTGGACTCCGGGGTCTGGTTCGCGGCGATGCTGACGAGCCTTCGGAACTATGTTGCCGGACTTTTTATCGGCAGCTTCCTCGGTGTCGCGCTTGGCGTTGCAACGGGAATGTCGCATGCCCTGGAGGCGCTGCTGGCCTGGGTGGTGCGTCTCCTGCGCCCGATCCCGGGCCTCGCCTGGGTGCCGTTCGCGATCCTCTGGTTCGGCATCGATCCGACCGCCGCGATCTTCATCATCGGCATCGGTGTTTTCTGGATCTCGTATTTCGCCGCGCTCAGCGCGGTGCGCACGGTCGATCGTGAACTGATCGAACTGGCCGATGCTTTCGGCTTTCGCCGGGCGCATCAGAAACTCACGAAGGTCATCCTTCCGGCGGCGGCGCCGGGCATCATGGCCGGGTTGCGCACGGCGCTGGGGCAGGCATGGATGGCCGTGGTTGCGGCGGAAATCTTCGGCGTGCCGGGTCTCGGCCAGCGCATGATGCAGGCGTCCAACCTGCTGGCGAGCGATGTCGTGGTGATCTACATGGCGACCATGGCTGCGCTCTACGGCATTATCGATACCGCCTTCGTGGCGATACAGGCCCGGTTGCTGCGATGGAAGCGATGATCTCCCTCAAGCATGTCGGCCTGACGTTTCATCGTGATGGCGAAGCGACCGAAGTGCTCCGCGACTTCAGCCTCGATGTGCCCAAGGGACGCTTTGTCGCGATCCTCGGGCCGTCGGGCGTCGGCAAGTCCACCTTGCTGCGCGTCGTTGCCGGACTGCTGAAGCCGACCGAAGGTGCCGTTGCGATCGCCACCGACCGCAACAAGCCGCTGCCAGTGGCCATGGTTTTCCAGGATGCGCGATTGCTGCCCTGGCGCAGCGTCGCGGATAACGTCAGCTTCGGTCTCGAACATGGACAGGCCAGTGGCCACGAGCGCCGAGAGCGGGCGTCGGCCATGCTCGGGCTCGTGGGATTATCCGGCTATGAGAGCCGGTATCCGCACGAATTGTCCGGCGGCCAGCGGCAGCGCGTGGCGCTGGCGCGCGCTCTGGCGGTCGATCCCGATGTGCTGCTGATGGACGAGCCCTTCGCGGCGCTCGACGCCATCACCCGCGAGACCTTGCAGGACGAGCTTGTGCGCATCCATGGCGAGACCAGCAAGACGGTGCTGTTCGTGACCCATTCGATCGACGAGGCCGTCTATCTCGCCGACGATGTCATCGCCATCGCTGGCCGGCCGGGCCGGCTCGCCGCCGCGATCACCATCGAAACGCCGCGACCGCGCCGGCGCAACCAGCAGGACATGACCGAGGTTGCCGCCGATCTGCGGCGACGGCTGGACGAACTCGGCGGGTCGTGAGGCGACAGGCCGGCCCCGTCGAATGAGGCGCATAGGCGTGGCGATCCGCAGCGGGCCGTCCCAGACGGATGCGCCGGGTGTCGGTCGATGATAAGAGTCGCGAAGCTTCTCTCATCGACCAAGGGGCGCCATGCTTTCACCATCCGCCTGGCCGGCTGCCGTGTGGCGATCCCTCTCCGGCGTCGGCCTGCTGCTGGGCACGCTGTTCTTCGCTGCGGCTCTGACGCCGACCCTGATCCCACGGACCTATGTGACGCAAGGCGTCCTTGCCGGCGCAGCCTTCGCGCTTGGCTATGGCCTCGGCGTGTTCTGGCGCTGGCTGTGGAGCTATCTGGAACTGCCCGAGGTGCGGGAGAACCTGCGCCGCCGGGCCAATCTGCTGGTGATTGGAACGTGTCTGGTCGTCGGCGTGGCGTTTCTGGCGCGCACGACGGACTGGCAGAATTCCGTCCGCGCCGGCATGGGGATGGACCCCGTCTCCAGCGCAAATCCGCTGCTGATCTGTCTTGTCGCCATCGTCACATTTCTTGCTCTGCTGGTTGTCGGACGTCTGTTCAAGCGCGTGTTTTATTTTTCCGCACGGCAGGTGAACCGGTTCGTGCCGCCGCGGGTGGCAAACCTGATCGGCGCGGCGATCGCCATTCTCCTGTTCTGGTCGCTCGCGGCCGATGTGCTGTTTCGCGGCGTGATGGAGGGACTGGATTCGTCCTATGCCCAGCTTGATGCGCTGATGGAGCCGGAGCGGGAGCGGCCGGACTCGCCTCTGAAAACCGGCGGGCCGCAATCGCTCGTGGGCTGGAAAACACTTGGGCGCGCGGGCCGCGAATTTATCGCGGCCGGTCCTCGCGCAGGCGATATCGCAGCGATGGCCGGCGGTAATGCCATGGAGCCGATACGGGTCTATGTCGGACTCAAAGGCGCTGAAACAACGGAGCGCCGCGCCCGGTTGGCGCTGGATGAGCTCAAACGGGTCGGGGCGTTCGAGCGTTCCGTGCTCGTCGTCATCACGCCCACCGGGACAGGATGGATAGATCCGGCCGCAATCGATAGTGTGGAGTATCTCCATCGCGGCGATATCGCGAGTGTCGCGCTGCAATACTCGTATCTCGCAAGTCCGCTCTCGCTGATCACCCATCCCGAATATGGGTTCGAAGCAGCACGGGCGCTTTTCCTGGAGATCTATGCTTATTGGACGACCCTGCCGAAGGAGCGGCGACCGAAGCTTTATCTGCATGGCTTGAGTCTGGGGGCCATGAATTCGCAAAGATCGGTCGATCTGTTCGATATGCTGGCCGACCCGATCCAGGGCATGTTGTGGTCCGGCCCGCCGTTCGTCAGCGAGCTGTGGCGCTCGGTAACTCGCCGTCGCAATGAAGGCTCACCCGCCTGGCTGCCGGTGTTCCGCGACAGCTCGATGGTCCGGTTCATGAACCAGAACGGTTCGTCTCTGCCGGCGGATCAGCCATGGGGCCCGATGCGCATCGTCTACCTCCAGTACGCCAGCGATTCCGTGGTTTTCTTCGACTATCACGATCTCTACAGGCAGCCGGCATGGATGGATCTTCCGCGCGGGCCTGATGTATCTCCCCTGCTGCGCTGGTATCCGATCGTGACCATGCTCCAGCTTGCGCTCGACATGCTCGTGGCCACCACAACGCCGATCGGTTACGGCCACGTCTATGCGCCACAGCATTATATCGACGCCTGGCGCGAGGTGGCCGATGTGCAGGGCTGGTCACCGGAAGAGATCGATCGATTGAAAAGCCATCTGCTGGAGCGGATGACGGCTGGCAGCTCCACCGGATCGGGGACCTCCGCTCGCGAAAACCGGGGAGGGTGACTCCGCTTTCGGATCGTTTCCTGCATCTCGGGTTGGCGCCGCAGCGAGGTTCGCGTTGTCCGGTGTCGGCGCGAATGCTGCATAAAAAGATTGCTGCCGGAACCTAGCTCCGGCAGCAGTTGTGGTGTCGTCAATTACAGCTTGCGGCGTCCGCACCGGCGGGATCACTGCGCGGTGATGCCCGCCGCCTTGATGACGCCTTCCCACTTGTCGACTTCGCCGTTCCAGAATTTCAGGGCGTCGGCCGGTCCCTGGAACGTCACGTCCATGCCCTGCTGGGCGACCAGCTTCTGGAATTCGGGATTGTCCGCGATCTTCTTGAAGGTCACGCCGAGCTTGTCGATCACGGCCTGGGGCGTGCCGGCAGGAGCCATGATGCCGAACCATGAGGTGACTTCGGCATTCTTGATGCCGAGTTCCCCGAGGGTCGGCACATCCGGCAGGGCCCGGTGCCGCTCGGTCGCCGCCACCGCGAGCGGCCGGAGCTTGCCGGCCTTGATCAGCGGAACGGCGGTGGAGAGGTTGTCGAACATCATATCGACCTCGCCGCCGGTCACGCCGGCGATGCAGTCCGCCCAGCCGCGATAGGCAATGTGCTCGATCTTGGTGCCGGTCTGAAGCTTGAACAGCTCGCCGGATAGATGCAGCGTCGTGCCGATCCCGTTCGAGCCGATATTGAATTTACCGGGATTGGCCTTCGCTTCCGCGACCAGTTCCGCGACAGTGTTCGCCTTCAGGCGCGGGCCGGCGACCAGCAGGTTGGGAACGCTGGTGAAGATCGCCACGGGAACGAGGTCCTTGCGCGGCAGATAGCTTGGATTTTTCTGCAAGCTCGCCGTGATCGCCGTGAAGGCGCCGCCCAGCAGCAGCGTATAGCCATCCGGCGCGGATTTCGCGACATGCTCGGAGCCGAGATAGCCGCCGGCGCCGCCCTTGGCTTCGACGATGACAGTCTGCTTCAGGTCCTCCTGAAGGCCCGGCGCGATGAGCCGGGCCATGATGTCCGTGCTGCCGCCGGGCGGCGCGGGCGACACGATCTTTATGATCTTGTTCGGATATTGTTGCGCGGCCACGGTGCTCGCGCCAAACGCGAGCACCGCAAGGGCAGCGGCGAGCCTTCTTCCGATCATCTCAATCCTCCCTGATGTTTTATGTTGCCGTGATGTCCGGCCTGTCCGGCTTATGCGCCTGACAGGCCGGCAAGTTCGATCGCTTTGAGGTGATCCTTCAGCACCTGATCCATTTCTTCAGGCGGGGTGCGCCCGAAGCCGCAATAGGCCGCGACGCCGAAATCCGGCGCGTATTTCCGCGCAACCGCAAGACGCGCCGCGAAGCTGTCCATGCTGTGGATCAGGCCGAGATAAATGCGAGCCTTGCCGATATCGAGATCCGCCAGCGGCGCATAGAAGGCGTCGTCGGTCCGGTCGAGGGTCGGAATATGGACCCAGTCCACCGGACGCCCGGTCGCCTTCACCGAGGCGTTGATGAGCTCGACCGCGCGGCCGAGATCCTTCGGCGCAAAGCGCGGCCAGCCGCCGAATGTGCCGAAGCAGAAGTGGAAGCCAACCGCGACATCGGGAGGAATCCGTTGCGACAGCCGGCCGACCGGCGCGACATGGGTTTCGATTTCGCGCTCGGCCGGATAGCCCTCCATGCCGTCATAGACCGCGGCGATTTCCCAGGCCATGTCCCACTGGATCGCGAGGTCCTTGTGCGGGATCGCTTCGAAGATCGCGTCGAGTTCGGCGGCGATGGCTTCCTCATAGCCGGGACGCAGCCGCTCCAGGTCCTTCGGGTCCGGGAAGGTCAGGGGCCGGATCACGCTGTTGACCATGGGCATGGAAATCTGGAAGCGGATATCCGGCGGCAGGACGCCTTTCTCGCGCAGGGTCTTGAACACGAAATAGGAATTCACGGCATCCTTGGCATAGCCGAGGCGATAGCCCGGGTTGCCGAAGCGAACCATGTCAACGCCCGGCTTCACCTTGAACTGCCATGCGTCCTTCGGGCCGCGCGGCATGAGTTGCTCGATGCCGTTTTCGCGCTCGGGGCGCTTGGTGGTTTCAAGGTCGATATGTCCGTTGAAAACCTGATAGGACAGCCGCATGACCCAGGAGCGCCGCTCGCCGACCTCGCCGTCCGGAATGGCCGGCAGATGTTTGCCCAGCGTGCCGCCGAACTTCGTCATGACCTCTTCGACGGTCTTGAGAGGTACGCTGCCAACGAGAAGTGCATTCTGACCCATGAAAACCAACCTCGATATCTCAGGTGATGTGCTGCGGTGAATGTATCGTCTTTCAAGCTGCGGAAGCGGAGGCTTTTGCAGGCGCGTCGCCCCCGGCGTGAACCAGCTCCTTCATACGGGCGATGTCGTTCGCGCGGAACGCATGGATATTGGCAAGGATGATCGGCAGCGCGCGCTGCACGTAATCCACGTTCATGCCGGCGACATGCGGCGTGACGATCACGTTGGGCATCGTCCAGAACGGGCTCCGGTCGGCCAGAGGTTCTTCGGCGAAGACGTCCAGAGCCGCGCCGGCGATGTGCCCGGACTGGAGCGAGCGCAGCAGCGCGGCTTCATCGACCACGCCGCCGCGGGCCACATTGACGAGAAAGCTTCCGGGCTTCATGGCGGCGAGGGTGGCGGCATCGACCAGATGATGGTTGTCCGCAGTATAGGGCGCCAGCACCACCAGGATATCGAGATCGGCAACCGCCTCCAGCAGGGCGCGGCGCGGCCGCAACTGGTCGAAACCGGGCACCGCGCTTGTACGGGACGTGATGCCGACCACCGTCATGCCGAACGCCTTGCAGCGCCGCGCGAGGGCTTCGGCAATGAGCCCGACACCGAGCATGCCGACGCATTTGCCGTCGAGCAGCCGGGACGGCAGACGCTCCCAGTTGCGGGCCTGCTGGTTGCGCAGCACCTGTGGCAGGTTGCGGCTGAGCGCGAGCATGCCGGAGAAGGCGGCTTCGGATACCGCGCTGTCGTGAATGCCGCGGATGCAGGTGATGACGATGTCGTTTCGCGCGGGCCGCAGATTATCGATGCCGCTTCCGAGCGCCTGTATCCAGCGCAGGCGCGGGCTATGTCCGAACACATGCTCGGCGCGGTCGCGCAGGAACGTGCCATAGGTCATCAGCACGTCCATCGTCGCAAGATGCGGGTCGATCTCGTCAACATCGTTGATGACCTGCACGGACACGTTGTCCGCTCCGGCGGGAATGCCCTCGCGATACTGGCGACGGACATCCTCCGGCGAATTCAGCAGAACCACGATGTTCAGCGCGGGTTCCATCTGCGGCAGTCGTCTTTCCTGATGCTTCCAGATGTCGAAACGGCACGGAGATATTCCGCAGCCGATCGGCAAGGCGCCTATAGCGGCGGGGTCAGACCTCCACGATTTTCTCATCAAAGGCATGGATGCGCTCTGCGCCTTCCTTGCCGACGATATAGTTGTCACAGAATGTCGCGAACACGCGATCCGTCGTATAGTTCGGATGGCAGGCGATATTCATGTTTTCCTGAAGGATCATCGGCTCGTCGCTGCGCACCAGCGGGCGTTCCACCATGTCATAACCCTGGCCGTGACAATGGATGCGCGCCTCCTCCGGCTTGCCGTTGGCGCGCAGGAATTCGTTATAGGTGTTGAACACCGTTGCGCAGTTCATGCCGGGCCGCAGCCGCTCCAGCGTGTGGTTCCGCGCAGCCACGATGAATTCGTGCTCCTCGACGATATCGGCCGGCGCCTTGCCGAGGATGCAGGTCCGGCCGATCTCCGTATAGAATCCGCCGGCGCCGTTGGTTTCCACCAGCAGCGTGAACACGTCGCCTTCCCGCAGGGTGCGGTTCTGGTAATAGCGATTGGCCTGCCGCACCGGCTCGCCGGGCTGATAGGAACAGGTCAGATAAAGGCCCTGTTCGGAGCCATGGGCCGCGCAATGGGCCTGGGCGATGGCCGCGACTTCGATTTCCTTCATGCCCGGCTTGACGGCCGCGAAGGCGGCCGCGATCGCGCCGTCCTGCATCTGTGCGGTGCGCTGGATCTGCCGCAATTCTTCCGGGCTCTTGATCGCCTTGATGTGGTCGACGGCATCCGTCGCATCGACGAAGGTGGCGTTCGAGAAACGTCCCCGCTTCAGGCCGTCGATCAGCGCATGCGGCAGCGTGGCGGTGCCGATCATGCCGATGGTGCCGCCCGAGAAGTTTTCAAGCGCGGTCTGCGCCAGTTCCATTTCCGGGCCCAGCGTATAGCCGGCGTTGCAGAAATAGGGATGGCCCAACACGCGCTTGACCCCGCGCAGCGGGTTCTGCGGCGACGCCGTGACCGCGCGATCCGTCCCGAACGGGGCGTGAGTCACGATGGTCATGTCGTCGTCCTTCGGA
>DATMEW010000022.1:0-18346 GCA_035556495.1 Xanthobacteraceae bacterium
GCTCCCTTTCGACCGTCGAAGTGCTTATCGACGAAGAAATACTATCTTGCTCACTTCAAGCCAGCTTGTCTTGTGTCCGATGCTCGAAATCGCTGGCATCATGGCGTTCGTGAAGTTGACTGGATGGATCACCGCTGAGGCGATTGACCATGCGACCGCGCACAACCGCTGGCCGTTCCAGCAGGGTATCGGCCCAGCGCTGGACATTCTTGTAGTCCTGCACGCCGAGAAATTCCGCCGCGCCATAGTTCCAGCCCTTCACCAGCCCACCGTACCAGGGAAATATGGCGATGTCGGCGATGGTGTATTCTCTGCCAGCGATATAGGCGCTTTCCGCCAGACGGCGGTCGAGCACATCGAGTTGCCGTTTGACCTCCATGGCAAAACGATCGATCGCATATTCAATCTTTGTCGGAGCATAGGCGTAGAAATGCCCAAACCCGCCGCCGAGATAAGGTGCGCTGCCCATCTGCCAAAACAGCCATGACAGGCACTCGGCCCGAGCCGCTCCAGATTCGAGAGGCACCAGCGCTTTAAACTTCTCTGCGAGATACAGCAGAATCGAACCGGATTCGAATACTCGCACTGGCTCAGGACCGCTGCGATCCAGCAGCGCGGGGATCTTCGAATTGGGATTGACCTCAACGAAACCGCTTCCGAACTGGTCGCCCTCGCCGATCTTGATCAACCACGCATCATATTCCGCACCGCTATGGCCGAGAGCCAGCAATTCTTCCAGCAGAATCGTCACCTTCACGCCATTCGGCGTACCGAGCGAGTAAAGCTGCAAGGGATGGCGACCGACGGGAAGCTCCTTCTGGTGCGTCGCGCCGGCGATCGGGCGATTAATATTGGCAAAACGTCCACCGCTATCCCTGTTCCAGGTCCAGACCTTGGGTGGCGTATATTCAGAAGAATTGCTCATTTCTTACACTTCCCATTGCATCAGCGCGGCGACCTATCGAAAAGTATCGATAGGTCATTCGCACACCGACTCGATTGATAGAATATTTCCGATCAACATGAAGGCCACATGTTTCATGCTTCGAGTTGCGCGATGGCTATATATCTTAGCCCGCTCGAAGATAATATCCTGAAGAGATATTGCATGAAATTTACAATTAAACAGCAAAAGAACTATCGCTACTTGAATATATAGAAATTTCCGACAAAATCCCGCCACTAAAGGTCATTATCGATGGTCCGGCGCGCCGTCGACGCTGCGCTTGCTCAAGGCTAACGCATGGAAGTGCTTCGCATCAATCCTTGGGTATCAAAGCTGCCTGATGGAAAACAACAAACCACCTTTCGTCCCGCTTGACGAAGACGCTGGTGCCCAGATTGGGACCGCTGCTCGTTTGGCCATTTTTCAATATCCTTTTGGAATGCTCGACGCCGAAAGCCCAAGCGATATTGCCTTCTATTCTGATCACTGGCTCGTCCATCGATACTGCCAGATCGGCCAGCTTCGCCCAGAAGCTTTCATAATTCCGCTTAACGGCGTCCCAACCCACATGAGCAACCGGCTGGATCGGCGGAGCAATATTCACAACCTCGGAAGACTGCGACCAGACCTTCTCCATAGCGATTAAGTCTCGCGCGGATAGCGCCGTATAATATGCTCGGTTTGCCGCGCGGACCGCTGCAAGTTCCACGTCTTGCTCCTTAGAGGCTTCATGGCTGGCAGCGGCTGATATTGAGTGAGCAAGCTTGCTTGTAGATCGTCGGTCCATATTGAATCCCTCCTGTCATTGAAGCGTTAGAGAGTTCATCGTAACGACGATACGTCGATTTTGTATATGGTAGTCCATATCTGACTTGCGCGTGCTGGCCTTGACCTCCCCGCCGATGATTCCACCGGAATCCTTGTCGTCAAGGGCGGCAACCTTGGCCGGGGCGTTGTCATGCGCCACTCCTTCGTAGTTCGATGAATTCGCGACCCCGGCACTAACCGTGAGCATGGGCCGCCCCAGATTGTGAGACCTCCATTGCTGGACAGAAGTCCAGCATGGGAACAGTTTGATTTAATCGTGCATTAGGAATGCACGTCAGAGCGAGCCCGGCTTCGCCGCCCGGCTTTTATTGGAGGCTAGAGATGAATGACCCAACTGAGGCCGTCAGTGAAACTGGGATGGAGCAGATCAAAATAATATTGAATACGCTTTATCTTTGTTTGGAATTTACAATGAAGCACGTAGCAGACCAAGAAGGCCCAGAAGCTGCCGCTCAACTTAAAGAGAATATGATCAATGCTCTAAAGAGCGGTGACATCAATATGGCATTACTTGAGGAGAACAAGACATTCGATCTTGTTATCTCGAAAATGGAATCCCTCGCGCAGCCGCAAGCTTAGATACCAAATATCTTCTGCCGCTCTCGACGGCAGATCGATATCTGCCCAGATCGATGTCAGCCTCTAACGGATTCATCCGTTAGAGATTCGCGAAGTCTTCCTTTGAGTCGGCCCAGCTCACGCTCCGCGACCTCTCGTGCGCGATGATATCCAGCTTATCGCCCAGGATCTATTAATCTTATGGGCGCTTGCGCTGTTCCCGGCGATGGAAGTCGCCGCGAAAAAGGTAAGTGACAGCGCTGGGACAGATCTTCCATTTGAAGTGGCCCTCCTGGAGATATCGTTTTGACTAGGGAGGATGAGATCGATGACAAGGAAGAGGCATACGGTAGAAAAGATTGTTGCAAAGCTACAGCAGGCCGGTAGAGGACATAGACGGCACGGCTGGCGCAGTAAAATTGGACCAGCGATCCATCTGACGCTCTTATCATCATCGACCTTTATATTCTCCGCGATCTGTCAAGCATATGCCCCCCTCATTACCCCTGCTGGTTAGATACACTCCCAAGAACGACCAACGCCTCTACCATGGCCCTTTTCCCCTACTCTATCGTTCAGCACCGCCTTGATCCGATCAGGGCGGGACTGTGGAAATGCGTTCCGCGCCGTATCACCCAAATGGTGGCGAAGGCGGGAGCCAATCTACCGGTAGTGACGTATTGATCTGGTGGGTGCTCCGTTGCAAGATGGCAAAGCAGCTTCCAACCTGAAGGAGTTGCCGCGATCGAGCAGGGCTAAATGAAGCGATTTTTGGAGCATAGGCTGAAGATCCGGACGCTGCGAGCCGTCGACCTCATCGAGCGGCAAAAGAGCTTACTTCGCGCAGCAGAATCCATGAATGTCACCCAGCCGGCTCTCACCAGGACATTGCAGGAACTCGAAGCGATCATCGGCGGGCAGATTTTCGAGCGGCATGCACGGGGCATGCGCCTCACCCCATTCGGTGAGATCGTTTGCACCTCCGCGCGTCGAATTCTCAACGAGGTCGAGCGGTTCGACCACGACCTTGACCAGTTTTTTGCTGGTGAAACGAACGTCGTTTCGCTGGGCGCGACGCCGCCGGCCGCAATCGGTATCCTGCCGGACATCTACGAAATTCTTGTGGGATCCAAGCCTGAGATCCATATCAACTTGACCCAGGGACGTACTGAGGATTTGCTGCCGCTTCTGGCTGCCGGTGAAATTGAGATGGTCATCGGCCGCCTGCCGACGCCGGAAAGCTGTCCTTCTTTCGTATCGCAAGTGCTCTACAATGAGCCAATCTCCATTCTGGCGCGGTCGGGTCACCCGATCCTTATGCAGGCAGCATTGAGCATCGCGGACTTGCAGAGATACACCTATGTGCTGCCGACCATGAGCCGCCAGGTCGAGGAGGAAATCGATGAGGTAGCACGGGCGCTTTCTTTAACAATCGCGTTCCGCGCAAGCTCGCTACCATTTTTGCGAGAAATCCTTCATAGCTCCGATCATCTCACGATTTCTCCGCATTTCACTATGGCCGGGGATCTGAAAAGGGGCACCATCCATCGGGTTAACCTTGATCTCCCTGTTCCGCCACGCCCGGCCGGGCTTTTATTCCGGCCTGACGAGAGCATGCGGCCGGCCACGCGCACACTCTGTTCCATCCTTCAAGCCTATTTCAGGCAATCCACGCCGTGAGGCGGCAGCGAGAATCCCAAAGTGCCTGTGGCTATTGCGGTCCGTTATAGCTCTGCCTGAGGACGGCAATAGACAATGACATCGCAGCCTTCGAAACTAAAGGGTGAAAGGGCTTTTCCCTTGTAGTTTTGCTTGAGAAGCCCTCGCGGCCGGTGGCTTTAGAGGAGAACACCCGGACCAGCGGCCGCCGGGTGTTGCGAAGGAACTGACGATGCTGTCATTGCCGAATATGCCCAACATCGATCTTGAAGAGGTCATGCAGAACCTGCTCAAGACCGGGAAGCGAACGCATCAGCTTTGGCTGACGCCGGATTCCATGGCCTTTGTCGCCAGGGGCCGCGAATATCGGAGCGAATTCCATCTCAATCCGAGTTATGAGATCCAGTATTCCATCAAAGGCGATCTCCATCTTCACTATCGCACGCCCGAAGGTGTTGAGAAGGTCGCCTATGTTCCGGAAGGATCCTGCCTTTTCCAGCCATCGCTGGTGCCGCATTCTCCCCGCTTTGCACCCGATGCCTTCCAGCTCGTTGTAGAGCGTGCACGCGTCCCAGGAGATATCGACCGCTTCCACTGGTATTGTCTGAATTGCGACCATTTCCTGCATGAGGAAACGTATGTTGTCGATGACTATCGGGCCGATCCCGTCTCTCGCGCCTATGAAAACTTCTATAAGTCGGAAGAATTTCGGACCTGCAAGCGCTGTGGCACGATGATGCCGGCGCCGGATTATCTCTGAGCCCGTTAGGTCGTTGAAATGGTACAAACGCTGCAGACGATTGAGGAACAAGTGCGGCCGGACCGCGCAGCCCTGATAATCGTCGACCTACAGAACGATTTCTGCGCCCCCGGCGGATTCATAAATCGTGAACGGGGCTATGACGTCTCCTTCGCCGATGCAGTTGCGACCAATATCGGCGAAACAGCCGCAATTGCGCGCGCAGCAGGCATGGCCATTGTGTGGGTCCGCTCGCATTATGACTTCAAATATCTTACCGCTCCTCATATCGCCAAGCGGCAAGCCGAAGGATGCTGCATGGAGGGGAGTTGGGGGGCTGAGTTTTTTCGCGTGCACCCCCAAGCCGATGATGCCGTCGTCAACAAGCACCACTTCAGCGGCTTCAAGGATACGTCACTCGATACCCTGTTGCGTAGGCGTAGCGTTCAAACGCTTATCATGACGGGCGTTGCGACCAATGTCTGCGTGGATTCAACACTGCGAGATGGCTTCTTTCTCGGCTATTACATCGTACTGTTGGAGGATTGCGTTGGCAGCAACAGCAAAGCTGGGCACGAGGGTACGCTTGCGACAGTACGAAACAATATCGGAATCGTCACAACCGTTTCAGGCTGGCGGGACTCGCTAGCACACAGCGCCTCCGGCGCAGCGGCGGCTGACAGGCTTCAATTAGCCCGATAAACCCACTTCCCCGCGACCATGGTCGCCAGGCAAGGATTGTCGAGGATCTCGTCGCCGATTGTTTCCAACGGGCTTTTGTCGAAGACCGCAAGATCAGCATAGAATCCCGGTACAAGCTGGCCTTTCCTGATCTCATCAAATGACAGCCACGCACCCGCGCATGTCAGTGCACGAAGCGCCTGTTCGTTGCTCAGGCATCCACCTGACCCGGCAACCTCGCCGGTTTCCCGCATAACGCGGCGAACCATCGCCCACATGACGACAAGTGGATCATAGGGACAGCCGTCGGTAGAGGCCGCGACGGGGACACCCATCTCCATCAGAGCCTTGGCCGGCGACAGAAGATCAAGCGGAGCCTCGGGATTGTCCGCAAACAAGTGCCCGGTCTTCCAGACATAGTTGGCTGGGATCAACGTCACCCCTGCTCCCACCTGACGAAGCACTTCGAGCCCTTCCCGTGACGCCGTGCTGATATGCTCGGCAACCCACCGCCGGCCGGCCAGCGGATACCGGCTGTCGATCCGCTTCAGGATCGGTGCCACATGAGCAAGCCGGTCCGACACGACGGTGTGGACTCGCAAATCATTCTGGGCGGCGATTAGCGCCAGATCTTCAAAATGCTCAGGATCGAGAGTAGCGCGATTGTAATCGCTCCAGCCGAGATCGCTAAGATCCTGATCGAAGAAGCGGTTATTCTTCATGTTGCCATAGGACGGGATGAAAATCCCTGATACGCGCAACATGGCGTCGCCGATGCCTTGACCTTGAGCATAGACCAGATCGAGCTCCATCATCCGGCGGGCTTCTTCGTTGCTCCTCCACGTAGGCGCAACGACAAGACTCGTCCGTAACGTCAATTCGCCGCGCTCATGCAGATTGCGGAACGCAGCCATGACGTCAGGCGCGGCGCCATGGCCTTCATAAACGCTGGTCGTTCCCTTCGAGTGAAACAACGGGATTGCATGTTGCAGTGCAGCCATGCGATCTGAGCCATCGAAACGAGGGACAGCCGGGAACAAATCGACCTCGATCACGCTAGCAAAATTCTTCTCCCGAAAAACCCCCGTCGGCTCCCCTGCCGCATTACGCTCGATCTCGATCCCGGAAGCGGTAGGCTGCTTGTTGCGGTCAATCCCGTTCTGCCGTAGCGCCAAAGAATTCATCGCGCCGGTCAGCGGCATCTGCCCCCAGTAGCCGCCTGGACAGGAGAGATAGACTGGATGGTCGGGCGCGGCCGCATCCAGATCGCTGCGGTCCGGCATCCGCTGCTCTGACAAGCCGGTCGGGCCGTCGAAATAGTAAGGCGGCGTGCCGACCGGCATTGTAACAATCCATTCCCCTTTCGGCGTTTCAGCGGCAAGCGCGCGAATCCGCTGTTGAATTTCGCTTATGGAGCGCGCGCCTTCGAGACTCGGCCGCTGGGATCGAAGCCCCACAGCCGTCACATGCGCATGGGTATCGTTGAATCCGGGAATGATCGTTGCGGTGCCGAAATCGTCGACCCGTGTCTCCGCACTCTTCATCGCCATGAGCTCAGTGCGGCTGCCGACCGCAACAATCGATCCGCCGGAAATCGCCAAGCCCTCAGCGCGAGACGAAGCGGCATCGAGCGTAAGTACATTTCCGAAGACAATCCGGTCGATCATTGAGGTTTGCTCGAATTTGAATGCGTGGGTGATAGGGGCGCGGCTGGATAGAGTATCGGATCTGATATTTCGGCCAGCAGGTCCGCGAATTCGATCGTGGTGAGATCGCCATAAACAGGGCCAATGGCCTGAACGCCGATTGGCAAGCCATCGCTTGAACACCCGACTGGAACGACGGTCGCCGGCAGGTAGCTCAAGCCCGCGAGGCTCATCCAAAAATAGTAACTATCGTAGGATACCTCACGGCCGTTGACGACGAGCTTACGGCTCTCACGTGGCTCACTGGAGTCATGCGGAAAGGCAGTGGTGGTGTGGACCGGACACAGGATGATGTCATAATCCCTAAAGAACCGATCCCACGCACGGCAATAATGGAATCTTTGTCGATCGAGCGCGAGCCATTCATGATGCCGAAGCGCCGCCGCCCGCATTGCTGCTGCTGCGAGGCTGTCATCATTGGGCTCGCGAGTCGCAGCCTCAGCGGCCATCGCGTCCAAGACCTCGGGCGGGCTTTGAGCAACGCTGATCGACCGACTGAGAATGGCGAAGCTTCGAAAGGCCTTCTGAAGGTCGAATGGCGGCGTTGGATGCCGAACAACCCGCGCGCCGGCACGTTCAAGACGGGTGGCGGCCTTGTCCAATTCGCTGACGATCTCATCAGAAACTTCATGCCGTTCTTGATCGATCAGGAATGCAACCCGAAACGCATTGAGCTGGCTGGCCCGGCTCGGAGGCAATGCAATGCGCCAGGCAGGATCGGCGTGCGCAGGCGGCGCCACCAGCACATTCATCGCCAGACGTAAATCCTCCGCCGATCGGGCCATGGGCCCTGGAACCGAAATATCGCTCGGCGGGTTCGGCCCAGATGGGGAATGTCCGATGGAGGAAATAATGCCATGGGATGCTTTGTGACCGAATACCCCGCAGAATGCGGACGGTGTACGGATCGAACCTCCAAGATCGCTACCGAGTTCCAGCGGTGTGAAACCCGCGGCCAGGGCTGCCGCCGATCCACCGGACGAACCGCCGGGGGTGCGTGACAGATCCCAGGGGTTGGACGTCACGCCGTAAACGTCATTGTATGATTGGCAATCCGCGAGATTTAAGGGCACGTTGGTCTTGCCGAAAATGATCGCGCCGGCATCGGTCAGCCGCTGAACGGCTTCCGCATGGAATGGGGCGACGTTGCCGCGGCGATCGGGAAACCCCCAGATGGTCGGCAAACCCGCGACGTCAAACGCTTCCTTCACTGTCATCGGCAGGCCGTGTAATGCCCCGGTCCCACCGCCCCGTGCCCGATGATCATCCGCACGCCGAGCGCTCTCCATCGCTCGGTCGAAATCTCGGACGACGACTGCGTTGACCGCATCATCGGTCTTTTCGATCCGGTCAATATGAGCCTGAAGCAGCTCGCGGCTCGAGAGCTCACCCACTCTGAGCCACTCCAGCAGCCGGTAGGCCGGCTCCCACACAAGATCTCCTCCCAAGACGCGTTCCTTTCATCGAGGCAGCCGCGAGAAGGCGCGGCCGCCACTGATGCGCGAGCCGTTCACCGGCTGACAGGAGTGATTTTGGCCTCCTTGACCATCGAGGACAACAGCAGGCGCTGATCTTGGATGAACTTCCCGAAGACGGCCGGAGGCGCTCCAACGACCGGGCCAGAGGTATCAAGACCGGGAGTTTCGAGGTAGCGACGACGCAGTTCGTCGTTGTTGATGAGATTGGCGACGATCTCCTTGTTCAGCCGGTCAATGATAGCAGCCGGCGTGCCTTTCGGAGCAAAAATCCCGAACCAGGCCACGGCTCCTTTGATGCCGACCTCTTCATAGGTTGGCATCTTCGGATATTCCTTGAGCCGCGCCTCGCTGTTGATTGCCAGCAGCTTGACTTGATCAGGCTTTGAGTTCGCCAATCCCACTCTCAATGGATAATTGGCAACATCGACTTCACCGGCGACAACAGCTCTAAACGCCTCAAGCGCCGATTTATATGAGACGCCGGTGAAGACGATATCTTTAGTGTTCTTGAGCCACTCAACATAGAGATGACTACTGGATGCGATACCGAAAGTCGAAAAATTCAGCTTGCCCGGCTGCTTTTTGGCGAGGGCAAACAGCTCCTCGACGCTATTGGCTGGTATCCTGCTGTTAACCCAGAGGCCGCCTCCCGCCGAGCCCATATAGACCACCGGCTCGAGATCCTTCACGGTATCATAGGGCATGTTGTTATAGACGAATGGGCTGAGCGCGATGTTCCAGCCGTCAAGCTGGCAAAGCGTATGCCCGTCCGGCGCAGCGCTGACGCAAGCCTGCCCCGCAAGGACACCTTCGCCTCCGGGGCGATTATCTACGACCATATTCTGACCAAGGCGCGGCGCCAGCGCCGCAGCGATCCCTCGCACGATGGCGTCGCCAATCGCGCCTGGTGGCTGGGAAACCAGCAGATTGATCTGCTTGGACGGATAATTCTGGGCAAAAGCGGCCGGCGTGAATGCGAAACCACTCACCGCAGAAGCAATAGCTATCAATGTTGAGATTCGGTTCATTTCTTGTCCCCTCCTCCGAAACGAAAGCAACGGACTTCAGTTGCTGTGCCCTCCAAAACCTTTTGCTCAGTCAGCGCCCCTCAAGTCTTGCTTTGCTCACATTAAATGGCGTCCCCGCCCGCTGCTCTCAGCTCGACTTTCTTCGTTCCCGCACCGCGAATATGATCGATCAGCGCCTGCGCATCGGCTGGAACGCGGTCCGCCCGCCAGGCGACATGTCCGTCCGGCCTCACAAGCACAAGTCGCTTTTCATAGAGCGCAGCGATGTCCGGATCAGCTATTGCAACCAGCTTCAGCGGCATTCCAACCGCAATTGCGGCGCCGAGGAGATCCACATCTGCATTAGCCTCGTCACCGAAACGAAGCAGAACGAAGCCTTCACCGAAAAGGTCAAGCATTGATAGATCGTCGGCCAGCCATGCGTGGGGCGCCCGGGTCCCAGGCCTAGCCGTCGGTATGAAATATGGCGTCTCGATCGGCGGCCTTTCAGTGCCATCAGGCACGATCACCGGCGATTTCTCGTAGCTGTAACCGAGCCGAAGATTATCTGTATTGAGCGGACTCTTGACCGCTCCGGTATCGGCAAAGAACGCGGCGCAACGGGCGCGCAACGCTCGCCCTTGAGCAGAATCCTGGTCGATTTCGAAGCCGCTGGGTATCCGGGACAGAACCTCGAACTCGCCTGTGGCTGCCCGGACGTTATCCGCGGCGACCCGCTTGCGTTCGCATTCATAGGACTCCAGCAATCCTTCCCCGCCCCAACCCTGGGAGACGGCTGCCAGCTTCCAGCCAAGATCTACTGCGTCCGCAATGCCGGTGTGAAGGCCGAGCCCTCCCGTCGGCGAGTTCTGATGGGCAGCGTCGCCAGCGAGGAAGACGCGGCGGTCACGATATGAATGAGCGACGCATTCTCGCCGGGTCCAGCGCATCGACGATAGAATTTCGTATGGAAACTCCGTACCGGCAAAGCGCCGCATATAAGCGTGATCGTCCGAATCAGGATCAAGCTCCAACACCGACAAGCGCCACAGCTCATCCCCGTCGATGCCAACCAACTCGCCCCAGCTTCCGCCCGCATCAATGAATCGATAGAACCGCGCCCATCCCTTCTCATGGATGGCTTTCAGCGCTGGCGAGCGGAAGAAGATGTTCAGGCTGGTGCTGACATCGCCCTGCCCGCCATAGGTCGTTCCAAGCTGCGTCGCGACGGTGCCGCCCGCCCCATCGCAGCCGACAAGGTAATCCGCTGTAATCGTACGACGTTCACCACTCTTGGTGTCGGCAACATACGCTTCAACATATCCGTCATGTTGGACGAAGGATTCCAACGCTGTATGCAGTCGAATCGTGACGCTTGGAAAGGATCGCGCAAGCCTGAAGAGGATCGGATCATAATAGAGCTGTGCGCAGTGGCAGTTCGGCTCCGGTGTATACGGTATCAATCGGTCCGCATGAGGGGCCTGGCGTTGCCGAGCGAGTTCATATCCCACCAGTGTCGTGCAATAAACAAAGTCATTCGGATGCGTAGGCGGCCAGCCCGCATTGGCGACTTCCTGCGCAATGCCCCAGCGCCGGTTCAGTTCCATGTGGCGGATGGACAGGTTGCTTGCCTTCGGCACCGAAACCGAACCGTCGCGGCGCTCCACCACGATACAGGATATTCCCGACCGGCCGAGCTCAATCGCCAAACCTAGCCCGACAGGGCCCGCTCCAACAATCAGGACAGGTACACGCGAATTCATCTTCCAGCTTCTTGTCTGAGGATCAGCTTCCGGCCGAGAAGCGAGCGGTCTCGCCATGACCGCCGCGCTTTGCTGAAGATCTCAATCCGCTATGGCTTTCGCGGCTGATACTTTCCAACCTTGGCAACTGCCTCGCTCAGAATTGAGGTGTTGACCTTGGCCCGAATATCGGCAGCTTCCGGCATGAGGTCCCATTCCAGCCAATCCTTCTGGAATGCCTCGAGGGACTCGACGTTGACCTCGCCATTCACCGGCACAGCGCTCATCGACACCTTTCCGCAATTCTCGGGAATGAACGGCAGGTACTTCTTGATGATGCCGCAAATCTCGGCCCGATTGCCGGTTCCTTCGCTGATGGCACGGTGATAGTCGCGCTGACCGCGAAGATGCGCAGCAAGAAAGGATACCGCGGCCGGCGTTTTCATAAAGTCGGGCGAATAAAACATCACCGTCGATGTCTGCCCAGGCGAGACGACAGAAAGCGCGGTGTCCGGCATTCGCACGGCCAGCTTTTCCCGGTCGGCAATCGTCTCCAGGAACGGCGACAGCGGCCAGACCGCGTCGACGGCCTTGTTCTTCAACGCGGGAACATACTGCGTGAACGGCATCTCGACGATTTCGACATCATTCCGCGTCAGCCCGGATTTCAAGACACTGCGCATGACGTGATTGATCATCGTCGACTGAATGCTGGAAACCGCGATCTTCAGTCCCTTGAGGTCCTTCGCCATGCGCTTTCCGCTTTCCCAAAGATCGGTGCGCATGAGCATCATGTCGCCGGTGCTGTTGTCACTGGCGATATAGGTTTTTCCGCTGACGATGGGCACGTCGATCCCGCGCCGGTAGGCATTCAGGAGGCCAGGCGTCACCGCGCCGTTGCCAACATCCAGCCGGCCCGTAGCAATCAGGGGAATCTGGTCCGCCCCGCCGGTAAAGCGGATGATTTCCACATCAAGCCCTTCCTCCTCGAAGTATCCTTTCTCCTTGGCGATCATGATTCCGGCATCAGCCGTGATGTAAAGAATGCCGACGTTGACTTTGGTCAGCGGCTTCTTTGCGGCTTCCTGTGCGGCAGCGCCCGTGCTGAAAACGGCAAGAATAGCGGCTATCGGTGCCAATGTGCGAAAAACGCCCTTCATGACTGATTCCTCCTCTGATTTTTTATCTTAGTTCGTCTTTCGCCATGGCATCATCAGGCTGCCAGCCGATTTCAAGAGCAGCGCCGAAGCATAGCCGCAAAGACTGACCATGAAGATCGCGACATACATCGGCGCGACATCGAATGTCTGCCAACTGCTCCAGATGATTGCGCCGAGGCCGGTCTTCGCGCCGATGAATTCAACGGCGACCAGGACGATAAAGCCGATCCCCAACGCGATCTCGAGGCTCGTGAAAATATGCGGCAGGGCGGCCGGCAGGGCGATGGTGCGGAACGACTGGAAGAATGAAGCGCCGCAGTCCCGCCCGACGTCGAGGATCACCGGCCGGATCGAAAGAACCCCGGCGGTGGTGTTGATCGCGACGATATAGAACACCGCGATCGCCAGCAGTATCACGATCGGCGTCTCACCAAAGCCCACAAGCAGAACGAGTAGAGGAAAGAGGGTCAGCTTGGGAACTGGATAGGTCAGCTGAAGCCAGGGCTCGACCGCCGCGCGGAACCATGGCGACAGGCCCAACCAGAGTCCAACCACCACCCCACCAGCAGCGCCAACGGCATAGCCCAGGGCGAGCCGCCGCAGGCTGGTCACGGTTGCGGAGATCAACGAGCCGTTGAGAATACCGTCCCTTGCCGCGAAGATGATTTCGCTTGGAGGAGGGAAAAATCGCGCGTCCAGCATGCCTAATCGCGAGGCAGCCTCCCACAGCGCAAGCAGGATGAATGGCGATATGATCCGCAGCCAGCGCTGCGCCTTGCGGGACCATTCGCGCTGTCCAGTATTCTCCCCGCGCCTCACGGCAACAAGCGGTTCACTGGCACCCCCCTGCTGCAACGGGAGCGCGGCTGCGGGCTTTCTCAAGGTTGAGACGTTCATGCCGCCGCCTTTCCAGAATGCGAGCCTTTAACATCAGCTTCGATGAGATTCCAAAGCTTTGTGTAGAGGCCGGCATAACGTGGATGGTTGCGCAGTTCGCTAACGGTTCGCGGCCGCGGAATATCAACCTCGATGATATCCCGTACCCGGCCTGGACGCGCGCTAAGCACCACAATGCGGTCCGATAGCGTGATTGCCTCGTCCAGGCTGTGTGTGACAAAAACGACGGTCCGCCGATGCTCCATCCAGAGGCGAAGCAGCTCCTGCTGGAGAATGATGCGGGTCTGCTCGTCGAGCGCACCGAATGGCTCATCCATGAGCAACACTTCGGGATTGTTGGCGAAGGCGCGGGCAACACTCACCCGCTGGCGCATACCGCCAGAAAGCTGGGCCGGATAGGCATTCCGGAAGGCAGAAAGCCCCACCTTCTCTACAAAATGACTGGAAATCGCGTTGCGCTGTTCGACCGGAACGTTGCGAATGCGCAGCCCATACTCGACATTCGATTGGACGTCGAGCCAGGGGAATACCGATTCCTCCTGAAAGACAGTCGAGGTCAGTAGGTTACCGCCATTCGTCGCTGCGTTGATCTCGATGAAACCCTTGTCGGCTTGCTCAAATCCGCCGATGATCCGAAGCAACGTGGTTTTTCCACATCCGCTTGCGCCGATAAGCGTGACGAACTCACCTTCGGCAATGTTAAGGTCGATTTCTCGAAGCGCTTCAACAACGCTGCCATCTCCCAGCCTGAAGGATTTCGACAAAGCTTGAACGGCTATTTTTGCGCTGTTCCGCAACACCAGTCCTCCCCAAATTAGCCTTCAGGCTAGATGACACCCCAAGAGGCGCAATATCGTTTTACGAGCACCTCGTATAAGGTCTCATTATATGTGCCGCTCTGGCGGCTGCCTCAGGGTTGAAGTCTCGCGGTCAACGCTGGTGCGCTCGGACCGGCACTTCCATTCGGCCGACCTTCGCATATTCAACGGTGATCACGTCTCCTGGCTGTACGCGGCCGACACCATCATTGGTCCCGGTCATGATGACGTCACCGGGATACAGCGTATAGAAGCTGGACGCCCATGCTATCTGCTTGGCGATCTTACAGGTCATGTCCCGCGTGTTGCCCTGCTGGCGTATCTCGCCATTGACGCTCAGCTCAAAATCGAGGCTTTGCGGGTCGGCTATTTCATCTGCTGTGACCATCCATGGACCGAGGACTGCATAGGAATCGGCTGACTTCCGAAAACTGCGATCCTCAGGCCCCCGGACCACCATGTCGAGCGCGAGCGCATAGCCAGCCACATAACTCATGGCGTCCTGCTCCGGGATGTCGCTGCCCTGGCGTGAGATGATCAGGCCAAGCTCGCATTCATGATCGGTCCGCCGGTCGGGAAAGCGGATCGCCACGCCTTCTCCTGGCCCGACCAGAGCAGAGTTCGCCTTGAGAAAAAGACCCTGCTTGTCGATCGGCAGGCTTGGCTTGCCAGCATTGGTCGGACGGATCTCCTTGTCGTTGAGCACTTCAGCAACATGGGCTGGATAGTTGCTGGGAACACCGATAATCTTGCTGGGATTGGCTACCGGCGCGCAGAACCGAACTTGGCTGAACGGGATTGGTGCCGCCCTGTCGGCAAGCTGTCCGATCTTCGCTCGCAGGGATTCCAGGGAAGCGATGAGCTGGTCACCCAGCGGCAGCGGATAGCGCAGATTTGGCAGATCATCGAGGATCGCGGTCACATCATGCACATGGCCTGCTCGGACAACGCCAATCCTGCTGTCATTGAAACGGCAAATTTTCATGGAAACGAGTCCTGCAGATATAAAGAAGGAACGATCTGTTGCCGGGGTCGCTTTTGTGTGCAAGGCTGCGACCTAATCGGCCTCAAAGCGCCAATATCCAGCAAAACGGATCAGCGGCTCGTCGCTGAAGCAGAACAACATCGAATCCCTGTCGGCGCGGTGCTCATAGCGGGTCCAGTTTGGAACGACAAAGACGTCTCCCGGCGCCCAGTTGAAGATCTTGTCGTCGACAACAGAAGCGCCCGTACCTTCGACAACGCAGAATACCCGGCTTGGCGTCGAGCGCTGACGCCTGGTGTGTTGGCCGGCTTCCAGCCGCTCCATCGATAGCCCAACCGTCGGCATGCTGGGGGTTTCGAACACCGTCTTGGGACCATGGAACCCCTGAGGATCGGCCTTCGCGCTATCCAGCCGTCTGGCGATCTCGGCGCGCCGGAACAAGAACGGCGATGACGCAACCGGACGTATATTTTTCTCAAAGCCATCCGGGTGTTCGGTGAAATACATGGCGCCGGCATAGCGCGCGAGCGGCGCATCCAGGCCATCGAGCCAATAAGCTGGCCCCGATCCATCATGGCCGTGGCCATGCCAGAGATTACCGGGCGTCAGGACGACGTCACCAGTCTCCATCGGATGCTTCTCGCCATTGACGACGGAATAGGAACCATGCCCTTCGATGATCAGTCGAAAAGCATGCGCAGCGTGAC
This sequence comes from Xanthobacteraceae bacterium, assembly GCA_035556495.1. Lineage (GTDB taxonomy): Bacteria > Pseudomonadota > Alphaproteobacteria > Rhizobiales > Xanthobacteraceae > CANKHJ01. Next base: position 15,912 of record DATMEW010000022.1, read on the forward strand.
GATGCGACGGCGCGGATTCTCCCGGAAGAATGGATTGATAAGCACAGGCCAGCGTGCGCGCCGTTGCGGCGACATTGCCTTCGAAGGGGTTACGGAGCGCAAAATTGCGGCGTTCGGCCTGCTTTACATCCACAAGGCGGTTAGCGGCATCGAGCGCCGCCTTACATTCCTCATATCGCCAGTGGACGGGGCCGAATGTGGAGGGCGCGCTTGAAGGCGTGGCCCGCCCGATCGCCCAACCGGGATTCATATGCATCCGCCTGGCTTCATCAACCAGCCGGTCAAGGGTCGGCAATTCTCTCAATTCCTGCGCGCGCGACGCGCTGATCACCTCGATCATTCTTTCCTCCAAATTGGATATCGTGGCTTACAAATGTCAAAGCCTATAACGCGTTCGCCTACCGCGAGGCGTCAGACCGCATGTCGCGCAAATCGGGCAATCCAAAGCGTACAACCTCGGCGCCATCATCACTCCTGAATGTCGCCTGTTCGCCCCAGTCGAGGAATGCGGTCGTATGCAGTTCAATCGGATTGTCATCGAGCGCGGCAGCGCCTCGATATCCGAAATAGATGGCGCGGCCCTCACAATCGAGCGACGCGCCGGGATCGACGCGATAAAGCGCAATCGAGGTCTTGCGCTCGCTGAAAAGCCCCATGAACTTTTCGGAGATGCCCGGCTTGCCAGCGACCGGCATCCAGGAAAAATTGTCCGGATGAATTATGACTGGCTTGTCATACCGAGGTTTTGGATAGACCATTGGCCGGCCGTTCAGATGCTCCCAAATGGCTTGAACGGCGTCGAGATTTCGCTTGCCTGGCACATCGGGATTGCGGAGAAAGACCCCAGCTTCGAACCTCCCATAAAGTTTCAGTTCCTCCATGCCCTGAGCGATTTCCTGGCGCGACAGAAAACCCCCACCGCTCGAGCTTCCGAATTGAAGCACGAGGTTGGTCGCAATGCCTTCGCTGGTCTGCGGGCCATAGGACGTTCCTTCGGGGAAATAAGCGATTGAGCCCGGCTTCATCTTGCCGTCGCGGGAAAAATCAAAGATGCCGTTGAGCTGGATACGAAATTGATCGAAATTGTGCCGATGACGGGGCGACTCGAAATCCGCATCGCTTCGACCCATACTGACAAAGTAGTTATCGATCGTGCCCGGAGTCCCTTCCATGATCCGCCGCGAATGGAACGTTCCGGCGCGATATTGCTGCGCCCTATTCCACTCGACTTGGTCAGCATGTACGATCTTCATCGATTTCCTCCCGGGGCGTCAGCCGGTTGAGGCGCCCACCGGGGTCCTCCGCCCGCCGCTGTTATCTTCTTGGCCAGCAAACACCGGCATTCGATTGTCCCTGCTTCGACCGAGATCGAAGCCGCTGATCCATTGCGCGCGGATCAGACACTGCGATCCGGCTCCGCCCTATTGTTAACGCTCTGATGCTGGAAGTCTTATAGTTTGCTGCATCCACGTTATAAGGTGACGTTATACGGCGCTAAGCAAACTCTATCGCGAGAGGCTAGCGACTGCAGTGGCTGTTGGCACGATTTCAGCCTTCTCGGCCGCCTTCGGCACAATCGGGGCTTTCCAGCACCGCGAGCCCAACCATTTATGGTGCTATGACCTCGTCGGAGCCCCCAACGGAACACAGTTCCGCATGCCCAATATCATCGACGAGTTCACCCGGGAGGACCTGACAATCCGAATTGGTCGCAAACTCAACTCAACTCGATCGACGTCCTGCCGGACCTGTTCATCCTCCGTTAGGAGGATGGGCGAGAAACGCGATGAGATGAGCGAGGCGCAGTGGACCCGGATAGCGTTTCTGCTTCCAGGCAAAGGTTGACGATCCGGCCCGGAGCGGCGCCGATAACGGCCTGTTCGTGAACGACGTTTTGTGGGTTCTGCGCTCGACACGACCCTGGTGCGCGTCCGCTAGCAGGCAGCGAGCGGAAAAGGGGGGCCAAAATTCAGGGGCTAGGTTCTGTACCTATGTTCAAGACCATGACCGGCATCCAGATGTCGCCGGTTCCCTATAAGGGCAGCCTGCCGGGGCTGAACGACGTCGTCGCCGGGCACATCCCGGTGATGTTCGTCGATCTCGGGCCCGCGCTCGGCCTGATCCAGTCTGGCAAGGTCCGCCCCATCGGCATCTCCACGGCCAGCCGCCTGCCGACCCCGACTCAGGTCCGTGGCGGCGCGGCCTCCGCGGGCGCGGCCATGTCGAGCTGTGTCGCGCCTTCGAGGCCGCGGATGGGATAGACGTGCTGGGTCTTGTCCCATACCAGCTTCTTCCCCGTCACCTTGTGCTGGGCATAGAGATAGCCGGCCCGCATCGTCGCAAAGAAGTTCAGCAGGTTGGAAACGATCATGCGCGGCCCGGCCATCAGACCTTGCGCGATGCCGTAGATGCTCGTGGTGAAATACATCCGCTGG
>DATMEW010000023.1:0-38163 GCA_035556495.1 Xanthobacteraceae bacterium
ATCGTTGCCGCCGCGACGCTGTCGAACCGCTACATCACCGACCGCTTCCTGCCGGACAAGGCCATCGACCTGGTGGACGAGGCGGCGGCACGGTTGAAGATGCAGGTCGATTCCAAGCCGGAGGAACTCGATTCCATCGACCGCGAGATCGTGCGCCTGCGCATCGAGCAGGAGGCCCTAAAGAAGGAGACCGATGCCGGTTCGAAGGACCGCCTCGTGCGGCTGGAGGGCGAGCTGACCGACCTCGAAAAGCGGTCCGCCGATCTCACCGCGCGCTGGAAATCCGAGAAGGAGAAGCTCTCCGACGCGGCCCGGCTCAAGACCGAGCTGGACCAGCTCCGCATCGAGCTTGCCCATGCCCAGCGCAAGGGCGAGTATCAGCGCGCCGGCGAGCTTGCCTATGGCCGCATTCCCGAAATGGAAAAGAAGCTGGCCGAGATGGAAGCGGCCGAGGGCAACCGCGGCGCGGTGGTCGAGGAAGCCGTGACGGCGGACCACATCGCGCAGATCGTGTCGCGCTGGACCGGCGTGCCGGTGGAGCGGATGCTGGCCGGCGAGCGCGAGAAGCTGCTCGGCATGGAGGCGAAGATCGGCCAGCGTGTGGTCGGGCAGGCCGAGGCGGTGAAGGCGGTGTCCACCGCCGTGCGCCGTGCCCGCGCCGGCTTGCAGGACCCGAACCGGCCGATCGGCTCGTTCATGTTCCTCGGCCCCACCGGCGTCGGCAAGACCGAACTGACCAAGGCGCTCGCCGAATTCCTGTTCGACGACGAGACCGCGATGGTCCGCATGGATATGTCGGAATACATGGAGAAGCACTCCGTGGCCCGGCTGATCGGCGCGCCTCCCGGCTATGTCGGCTACGAGGAAGGCGGCGCGCTGACCGAGGCGGTGCGGCGGCGGCCGTATCAGGTGATCCTGTTCGACGAGATCGAGAAGGCGCATCCGGACGTGTTCAACGTGCTGCTGCAAGTGCTCGATGACGGTCGCCTGACCGACGGCCAGGGCCGCACCGTGGACTTCCGCAACACGCTGATCGTGATGACCTCCAACCTCGGCGCTGAGTTCCTGGTCAACCAGCCGGAGGGCCAGGACAGCGAGGCCGTGCGCGATCAGGTGATGGGCGTGGTGCGGGCGAGCTTCCGACCGGAATTCCTCAACCGGGTCGATGAGATCATCCTGTTCCACCGGCTGAGGCGTGAGCAGATGGGCGCGATCGTGGACATCCAACTTCGGCACCTCGACCGTCTGCTGGCCGAGCGAAAGATCGAACTCGTGCTCGACGCCACCGCGCGGGACTGGCTGGCCGAAAAGGGCTGGGACCCGGCCTATGGCGCGCGCCCGCTCAAGCGCGTGATCCAGAAGGCGGTGCAGGACCCGCTGGCGGAGCTGATCCTGTCAGGCGACCTGAAGGACGGCGAGCGCGTGGAGGTCGGGGTCGGCGTCAAGGGTCTGACCTTCAACGGCCAGATCGTGGACGGCGGCGATCGCGACGCTGCGACGCTCGCGGCGCGCGGTTCTCGCGGCGGCAAACCTGCCGATCTGACACTGCACTGATGTGCGTCCGTCGAGCGTGACCGAGACGAGCGCGATCAAAGCGAGCACGACCGAACAGAAACGCCGCGGCAGAACCGCGGCGTTTTATTTGGAGCCTGACCGATCCGCCATATCGGCGGGTCGCCACCCGCCGATATGGCGGGTTCTACGGCCCCTCATGCTTTCCAGGTTCAGCCTTCCGGTTTCGGCAGATGCGCCGGCCGCCATTCGGGCGGGCCGTGCCGCCGGTCAGGGCATGACCGAGGGCGCCTTGACCTCGCGCTGGAGCCGGCGGACCTGTGCGGATTGCAGCAGGCTCATGCGGCGCAGGTCCGCGGCCGGAAGCTTCATCGTCACATCCACCCACATGTCGGTGATTTCGCGCAGTTCGGCCAGCGTCAGCGGGTTGATGCGCTGGCGGGCGCGGTAGATCGCTGCGCGGGTGGCGTGCTGGCGGTGGTCGCGGCCGATATAGGCGCGCACGGCATCCTCGCCTTCGCCGTCGGGCACGACCTCGTCCACGATGCCCATGTCATGCATCTGCTGCGCGGAATAGACCTGCCCGCTCAGGATCATGCGTTCGGCCCGGGCGGCGTCCAGCCGCCGCGCCAGCAGGCTGTAGGCGCCCATGCCCGGGAACGAATTGAACAGCACTTCGGGCAGGCCCATCTTGGCGCTGCGTTCGGCAATCAGATAATTGCAGCAGATCGCGCCTTCGAGGCCGCCGCCGAGCGCGTCGCCCTGAAGCAGGCCGACGGTGACGATGCTGGAATCGAAGCCGATGGCGATGTGATAGACCGCGTCCACGCAGTCATAGGCATAGCGGCGCACGCTTTCGCGGTCGCCCATGCGGATGCGCTCGGTCAGGAAGGCGAGATCGCCGCCCATGTTGTAGATGCCGGGAATGCGCGAGCCCTGCACATAATAGCGGATCAGCGGCTCCTCGCCGGGCGGCTGGGCCGCCATCAGGCTCTGGACCGCCCGATGCAGCACGATGAGTTCGCGCACCATGCTGGGGGTGAAGCTGGGCGGGCCGTTCGGCCGCATATGGCACCACAGCGCGCGGGCATTGGGGTCCAGCGTGACGTCGAGTTCCTCATAGCTGCGGGACAGGAACTGGATCTGCTCGCCGAAGCTGCCCTGCGGGGCAGGCTGACGGCGGCTGGTGGCGACGCTCGCCAGCATTTGCGTGAAGGCTTCCTTCAGCAGCCCGGCCGGAGCCTCGGCAGGATCGCCGCTGCGCGGATCGGCCGGTGCCGGGGCGCTCAGCGATGTTGCTTCCCTCTGCATTCCAGCCACCCTGTTCCGCATCACCGCCCGTTCCAGCAGCCAAACGAGCTTAACAAACTATTAATGATTGAAAACAAACATGCTTTCTTAACCTTAACGTGGCCGTTCGGTTTCGGGAGGGGAACTTTTTTGCGGCAGGCTGGAGCCCAGACGCATGAAGGGGGCGAAATGCCCTTCGTCTGCGACCAAAGTCTGAGATCATGTGTCGCGGGGACGGTCAGTCCGCATAGTCCGGATGCGCCCGTTCGACCATGCGCAGCATCGCCGGCCAGCGGTCGGCGTATTTGTGGCGGCCATAGAATTTCTCGAACTGGCGGGCTGTCTGTTCGCAGACCTCGGCCGGCAGTTCGGTGACTTCGGCCCCGGATGCCATCACCTGCATCTGCACTTCGGTGACGTAGGTGAGTTCATTCATGCGATAGAGCGCATCGACCATGCTTTCCCCACAGGTGAGCAGGCCGTGATTGCGCAGGATCAATGTCTTGTGGTGCCCGATGTCGCGCGAGATGCGCTCGCGCTCGCCCACATCGTCGGCAATTCCCTCGCTGTCGTGATAGCCGACACGGTTGTAGAACATCGCCGCTTCCTGGGTGTGAAAGCGCAGGCCGTCCCGCATGGCGGAGACGGTCGCTCCGGCGACCGTATGGACATGGCAGACCGCGTTCACGTCCGGCCGGGCGTTCAGCACGGCGGTGTGGATGGTGAAGCCGGCGGCATTCACCGTCGCTTCCGTGTCCACCGGGTTGCCGTCCAGGTCGAGCTTCATGAGATTCGACGCCGTGACTTCCTCGAACAGCAGCTCGTGCGGCTTGATGAGGAAATGGTTCGGCTCGCCCGGCACGCGCATCGTGAAATGATTGAAGATGAGATGGGTCCAGCCCTTGATCGCGGCATAGCGATGGGCGGCGGCGAGTTCCGTGCGGGCCTGCCATTCGGCCGTGGTCATATTCGGCCGCGCTGTATGCCCGGCCAGCGACGCGACATTGCCTGACGCCATGATGCTTTCCTCCCGCTGTCGCGCCTGTGTGCGCGTTGAGTCTATCGCTAGCACAGGGCGCGATTGACAGACAGGGGGCGGCGGTGGTCACGCTGGTTCCCGTAACGGGAGAGAAGCCATGTATATCCATGTCGTTGCCGGCCAGCCCGCCGTGCTGGAGGACCAGCAGAATTTCCGCGATTTCAAGGTCGTCGTCGAAGGCGCGGGGCCGCAGGCCGGTGCGTTCCGCGAGGCGCTGGCGCCGGTCGGCCGCCTGGAGGACGACAAATATGTCTGGGTCCGGCCGGACTGGCTGCGCGGTGCGACGCCGCTTGGCGGCGATGCGGACTGGCAGGCCGGGCTCGGCAAGATGAAGGCATTCGCCGAAAAGAACGGCTGGGTGGATCAGGACGGCGCCATGCGCGCCCATATCGAATGGACCGCCGCCGCCGGCTGACGGCGCGCAACATGCGACGCGCAATGAAGGAGGCGTTCCGGACACCGCGTCCGGCCGCCTCGGTCATGCGGTTTTTGTCGGCGTTGACGGGGGCCTGACAGCCCTTCCTGTGCCTTTTTACGATGCGTGCCGGCTTCTGCACATAATCTGTGCAGATGGCTGCTGAGAGGGCGCTGTTCCGGCCTGTCCGGTGGCCGTGCGGCGCTTCCCGGCCGTTCAGTGCATGCCGCGTGCATGCATTTTGCTCATCAACTCCATTGGCATGGTCCTTGCGAAACCCACGGGGCGAACCGGCCGGGGGCCGGGGAAGGGTGTGCGTCAACACAAGGAGCCCATGATGATGCTCGATACGATCCGCGAGGCCGCGCGACGGCCGCGCTCCCGTGGCTGGCTTGCCGCTTCAGCCGCGGCATTGCTGGCCGTGGCTCTGGCTGCGCCGGCCAGGGCCCAGGACACGATCAAGGTCGGCGTGCTGCACTCGCTCTCCGGCACCATGGCCATCAGCGAGACGACCTTGAAGGACGTCATGCTGATGCTCATAGACGAGCAGAACAAGAAAGGCGGCCTGCTCGGCAAGAAGCTGGAGGCCGTGGTGGTCGATCCCGCATCCGACTGGCCGAAATTCGCCGAGAAGGCCCGCGAACTCATCAGCAAGGACAAGGTCGCGGTGACTTTCGGCTGCTGGACGTCGGTGTCGCGCAAGTCCGTGCTGCCGGTGTTCAAGGAGCTGAATTCGATCCTGTTCTATCCGGTCCAGTACGAGGGCGAGGAGAGCGAGCGCAACGTGTTCTATACGGGCGCGGCGCCGAACCAGCAGGCAATTCCGGCGGTGGATTACCTCGCCAGCGAGGAGAAGGTGCAGCGCTGGGTGCTGGCCGGCACCGACTATGTCTACCCGCGCACGACCAACAAGATCCTTGAAGCCTATCTCAAATCCAAGGGCGTCAAGGACGAGGACATCATGATCAGCTACACGCCGTTCGGCCATTCCGACTGGCAGACCATCGTGGCTGACATCAAGAAGTTCGGCTCCGCCGGCAAGAAGACCGCCGTGGTCTCCACCATCAACGGCGACGCCAACGTGCCGTTCTACAAGGAACTCGGCAACCAGGGCATCAAAGCCACGGACATTCCCGTCGTCGCCTTCTCGGTCGGCGAGGAAGAGCTTGCCGGTCTCGACACCAAGCCGCTGGTCGGCCACCTCGCCGCCTGGAACTACTTCCAGTCGATCAAGGACCCCGCCAACGACGCTTTCATCAAGAAGTGGAAGGCTTTCACCAAGAACGACAAGCGCGTGACCAACGATCCGATGGAAGCCCATGTCATCGGCTTCAACATGTGGGTCGAGGCGGTGAAGAAGGCCGGCTCGGTCGAGGCCGACACGGTGATCGACGCCCTGCCGGGTACCAAGGTCCCGAATCTCACGGGCGGCACCTCGGAAATGCTGGCCAATCATCACATCACCAAGCCGGTGTTCATCGGTGAGATCAAGGATGACGGCCAGTTCGACGTGGTGTGGAAGACGCCGGGTCTGGTGCCGGGCGATGCCTGGTCCAAGGAACTCGACGGCTCCAGGGACCTTGTTGCCGATTGGGTCAAGCTGAAGTGCGGCAATTTCAACAGCAAGACCAGGACATGCGGCGGCGCATGACTCGCGCCTGACGTGAAACTCCGGGAGGCGGGCCGCCTCCCGGTCTCACCAGCTTTCAGTCTTCGGCGCTCCACAGCGCCGCCCGTTCGCGCCGTCTGCTCCTGCCGGGGTCGATCCCATGCGTCTCTTTTGTTACGTTGCCCGTTCCGCCTGCATGGTCTGGCTGACCGCTCTGGCGCTGTTCTCCGTCCAGCCGCCCGCTGCCGCCGCGCCGTTCGAGGATGCCCTAGCGGGCTTCGCCGCCGACAATTTCAACGACACCGACGCTGCCATTGGTGGCATGGCCGCCAGCGGCCATCCCCGCGCGGCCGCCGTCATCGGCGCGCTGCGCGAAGGCAATCTCGCTTTCAGCCCGTCCACCAGGGCCGTGGTCATCCGCGATGCAGGCGCGCCGCCGCGCGCCGCCGCGACCGGTGAGCCGCTCGCCAGTCCGCCGGCTGACTTGTCTCCGGTGCGCGTCAACAACCGCGTGCGCCGCGCCATCGATGCCGCGATGGGAGCGCTGACCCTGATGGCACCCGACCCGATCCGGCGCATGGGCGCGGCGCAGGCCGTGTTCCGCGCGCGGGACGCCAGCGCCCTTGCCGCTCTCGATGCGGCTCTTGCCAAGGAAACCGATGGCGGCGTGCGGCGGATGATGTCCGAGGCCCGCGCCGCCGTGCAGCTTTATAAGAGCGATGCTTCCGAAGCGGACAAGCTGGCCGCCATAGATATCCTCCGCGCGCGGGGGGATCGGGAGGCGCTGGCGCTGCTGGCGAACCTGCCGTCCGGCGCGCCGGAGGCGGTGATTGCGGCGCGCGATTCCGCCGCCACCGCCATCAACGCCAATCTCGCGCTGTGGGCTACCGCGCAGAATGCCTGGTACGGGCTCTCCCTCGGTTCCGTGCTGCTGCTCGCGGCCATCGGCCTTGCCATCACCTTCGGCGTGATGGGCGTCATCAACATGGCTCATGGCGAGATGGTGATGATCGGCGCCTATGTGACCTTCGTGGTGCAGGAGGTGATCCGCACGTCATACCCCGGACTGTTCGATCTCTCGCTGCTGATCGCGCTGCCGCTGGCCTTCCTCACCGCCGGCTGCATCGGCGCGCTGATCGAGCGCGGCGTCATCCGCTTTCTTTATGGCCGGCCGCTGGAGACGCTGCTCGCCACATGGGGCATTTCGCTGATCCTCCAGCAGGCGGTGCGCACCATGTTCGGCCCGACCAACCGCGAGGTCGGCGCGCCGTCCTGGATGAGCGGTTCGTTCGAGCTTGGCCAGATGACCGTCACCTATAACCGGCTCTGGATCGTCTGCTTCACACTCGCTGTCTTTGCCGCGCTACTCGCCGTGCTGCGGCTGACGCGCCTCGGCCTCGAAATGCGCGCCGTGACGCAGAACCGCCGAATGGCAGCGTCCATGGGCATCCGCACCGCCCGCATTGATGCGCTGACCTTCGGCCTCGGCTCCGGCATCGCCGGCATTGCCGGCGTCGCGCTGTCGCAGATCGACAACGTCAGCCCCAATCTCGGCCAGAGCTACATCATCGATTCCTTCCTTGTTGTGGTGTTCGGCGGTGTCGGCAATCTCTGGGGCACGCTGGTCGGGGCTTTCACGCTCGGCATCGCCAACAAGTTCCTTGAGCCCTTTGCCGGCGCCGTGCTCGGCAAGATCTTCATTCTGGTGCTGATCATCCTGTTCATCCAGAAGCGCCCGCGCGGGTTGTTCGCGCTCAAGGGCCGGGCGGTGGAGGCATGACGATGGCGGCTTCTCCCTCCGCGTCCGCAAAGCCGCTCGGCGGGCCGCTGATCCGCGCGCTGGATCGCGGCGGCGTGGTCTTCGTCCTGATCGTTGCGGCCATCGGCATACTCGTGCCGCTGCTGAATCTGCTGGTGCCGCCGTCTTCGCCGCTCCATGTGCCGACTTATCTGGTCGCGCTGTGGGGCAAATATGCCTGCTATGCGCTGCTCGCGCTTTCGATCGACCTGATCTGGGGCTATTGCGGCATCCTCTCGCTGGGCCATGGCGCGTTCTTCTCCCTCGGCGGCTATGCCATGGGCATGTATCTGATGCGGCAGATCGGCCCGCGCGGCGTCTATGCCGATCCGGTGCTGCCGGATTTCATGGTGTTCCTGAACTGGAAGGAGCTGCCGTTCTTCTGGTGGGGCTTCCAGTCCTTCCCCTATGCGCTGCTGATGGTGCTGCTCGCGCCGGGCGTGCTCGCCTTCGTGTTCGGCTGGCTGGCGTTCCGCAGCCGCGTCACCGGTGTCTATCTGTCCATCATCACCCAGGCGATGACTTTCGCGCTGATGCTCGCCTTCTTCCGCAACGATTTCGGCTTCGGCGGCAACAACGGCCTGACGGATTTCAAGGACATTCTCGGCTTCAACGTGCAGGCGCAGGGCACGCGCGCGGCGCTGTTCGCTTTGTCCTGCCTTGCCCTGATCCTGGGCTTTCTAATCTGCCGCTGGGTCGTGACGTCCAGGTTCGGCAAGGTGCTGGTCGCGGTGCGGGACGCCGAATCGCGCACGCGCTTCCTGGGCTACCGGGTCGAATCCTACAAGCTGTTCGTCTTCGTGCTGTCGGCCTGCATGGCCGGTGTTGCAGGCGCGCTCTATGTGCCGCAGGTCGGCATCATCAATCCGAGCGAATTCGCGCCGGCGAATTCCATCGAAGCGGTGATCTGGGTCGCGGTCGGCGGGCGCGGCACGCTCACCGGCGCGGTGCTCGGCGCGGTGCTGGTCAACTACGCCAAGACCAGCTTCACCTCCGGCATGCTGGCGCCTTACTGGCTGTTCCTGCTCGGCACGCTGTTCGTGGCGGTGACGCTGCTGCTGCCGCGCGGCATCGTCGGAACCTGGCGATACTGGGCTGCGCAGCAACGCGAGCGCCGCGCGGCGCAGGCCGTTCCGATGGATCACGTGCCCGCGCCTGCGCCCCGGCCGGCGGAATAGGAGGCGGCGATGGACATGAAAACCACCAGCGCATTGCTTTATATCGACGGTGTGTCGGTTTCCTTCGACGGCTTCCGGGCGCTGAACAACCTGTCCTTCGTCATCGCGCCCGGCGAGATGCGCGCCATCATCGGCCCCAATGGCGCGGGCAAGACCACGATGATGGACATCGTCACCGGCAAGACCCGTCCGGACACGGGCGAAGTGCTGTTCGATGGCGGCGCGCATGATCTGACCGGCCTCGACGAAGCGGAGATCGCCGAACTCGGCATTGGCCGCAAGTTCCAGAAGCCGACGGTGTTCGACATGCACACCGTGGAGGACAATGTGCGCCTTGCGCTGAAAAGCGACCGCCGCGCGCTGGCTGGCCTGCTCTGGCGTGGCAGCGCCGCTGAGCGCGAGCGGGTCGATGCCGTTCTTGCCACGATCCGGCTCGATGCCATGCGCGGCCGGCTGGCCGGCAGCCTGTCCCATGGTCAGAAACAGTGGCTGGAGATCGGCATGCTGCTGGCGCAGGAGCCGCAGTTGCTGCTGGTGGACGAGCCGGTGGCGGGCATGACCGACGTCGAAACCCACGAGACGGCGGAGCTGCTCAAGGAGATCAACCGCACGCGCACGGTGGTCGTGGTGGAACATGACATGACCTTCGTGCGCGAACTGGGTGTGAAGGTCACATGCCTGCACGAAGGCTCGGTGCTGGCGGAAGGCTCCATCGATCAGGTCTCGGCCAACGCGCGCGTGGTCGAGGTGTATCTCGGGCGGTGATCGCGGAGGAATGATGCTGAACGTGAAATCCATCGACCTGCATTACGGCGCGGCGCGCGGCCTGCGCGGCGTGTCCATGACTGCCGTGCCCGGCGAAGTGACCTGCGTGCTCGGCCGCAACGGTGTCGGCAAGACCTCGCTGCTGGACGCGCTGGCCGGCCAGCATGGCGTCAGCGCCGGCGAGATTTTGCTCGGCGACGAGATCATCAATAGCCTCTCGCCGGCGGAGCGCGCCCGGCGCGGTATCGCTTATGTGCCGCAGGGCCGCGAGATATTTCCCCTGCTCACGGTGGAGGAAAATCTCAAGACCGGCTTCGCGCCGCTCAAGCGCGGCCAGCGCGAGATTCCGGATGACGTGTTCTCGCTGTTTCCGGTGCTCAGGGATATGCTCGGCCGGCGCGGCGGCGACCTCTCCGGCGGCCAGCAGCAGCAGCTCGCCATCGGCCGCGCGCTGGTGATGCGGCCGCGCCTGCTGCTGCTCGACGAGCCCACCGAGGGCATCCAGCCGTCCATCATCAAGGATATCGGACGCGCGATCAGTTATCTGCGTGGGCTCGGCCAGATGGCCATCGTGCTGGTGGAGCAATATCTCGACTTCGCACGGGAGCTAGGCGACCGCTTCGTGGTGATGGATCGCGGCGCGGTGATCTATGCCTCCGACAGGGCCGCTCTCGACGACGACACCCTCAAGCGCGCCATGGCGATCTGATGGGCTTCGATGTGAGGCGCATCGGGCTTGACCCGGCGCGGCAGGAGCCGGACACTTCGGCTGTCATCGTGAAAGGGATGCCGCCTGCTCGGAACAGTCCGGATCGCGGAGCGAAGGTCATGACCGGGCTGCATGAGCGGCAGGCCGCCACCTTCGCGCGCAATCGGGCGACCGGCCGTGTCGACCTTTCGGTCCACGCCGCGGATGGAGTTTCGCGCCGCGGCCGCGTGCATGAGGCCGGCTCGCTGCGCGTGCGTTTTCCGAACGGCCCGGCGCTGGAGGCGGTGACGGTCAACTCCGCCGGCGGCATGACCGGAGGCGACCGGTTCTCGTTCGACATTTCCGTGGGGGCAGGCGCGGGCCTGACGATGACCACGGCGGCGGCGGAAAAGATTTATCGCTCGCTCGGGCCGGATACGGAGATCGATGTCCGCCTCGCGGTGTCCGCCGGCGGCGCGCTGCAATGGCTGCCGCAGGAGACGATTTTGTTCGACAGCGCACGGCTGGCGCGCAGCATCGAGGTTCATCTCGATGACGGCGCGGAGGTTCTGGTCGCGGAGGCGGTGGTGTTCGGCCGCGCGGCCATGGGCGAGGTCGTTCGTTGCGGTCGCTTGGCGGACCGCTGGCGTGTGCGGATCGGCGGGCGGCTCGTGTTTGCGGAGAATCTGGTTCTGGACGGGAACATCGCCTCCATCCTCGGGCGGCGCGCGGTCGCCGCCGGCGGCATCGCCTGCGCGACGCTGCTGCGTGCGCCGGGAGACGAACGAATAGTTGAAGCCGTGCGCACGCTGGGCGATGATTTCGCCGGCGAGGTCGGCGTGTCCGCCTGGAACGGCATCGCGCTGGCGCGGCTGTGCGCGGCGGATTCCGCGAAGCTGCGCCACGACATGATGAAGATCATCGCAGCCTGGAGCGGCAGCGGCGTGCCGCGCCTGTGGCTGAACTGACAAGAGCGATCTAAGGCCATGAATCTCACGCCCCGCGAGAAGGACAAGCTGCTGGTCGCCATGGCCGCGATGGTCGCGCGGCGGCGCCTCGAACGCGGCGTCAAGCTCAACCATCCTGAAGCAGTGGCGCTGATCACCGATTTCATCATGGAAGGCGCGCGCGACGGACGCACGGTCGCGCAATTGATGGAGGCGGGCGCCCATGTGCTCACCCGCGCGCAGGTGATGGAGGGCATTGCGGAGATGATCCACGACATTCAGGTGGAAGCCACCTTCCCGGACGGCACCAAGCTCGTCACCGTCCATGAGCCGATCCGGTGACGGCCATGATCCCCGGCGAGATGTTCATCAAGGATGGCGAGATCGAACTGAATGCGGGCCGTGAGACAATCACGCTCACCGTCGCCAACACGGGGGACCGGCCGGTGCAGGTCGGTTCGCATTATCATTTCTTCGAGACCAACCCCGCCCTGCGTTTCGATCGTGCGCGGGCGCGTGGGATGCGGCTCGATATCGCGGCCGGCACGGCGGTGCGGTTCGAGCCGGGACAGAGTCGCGAGGTGACGCTGGTCGCGCTGGCCGGCCGGCGCGAGATCTATGGGTTCCGCGGCGATGTGATGGGGAAACTATGATGGCAACTTATCAGGGCGGCTGCCAGTGCGGCGATGTGCGCTACGCCGTGGATCTTGAACTGGGCGAGGTCATCGCCTGCAACTGCTCGCGCTGCGGCAAGGTCGGCTCGCTGCTCGCCTTCGCGCCGGCCGGCGCCTTCCGGCTGGAGACCGGCGAGGGCAAGACCACCGAATATCTATTCAACAAGCACAACATCCATCACACATTCTGCACCCGCTGCGGCATCCAGTCCTTCTCGAAGGGGACCACGCCGGACGGCAGCGAGATGGTGGCGATCAACGTGCGCTGCCTCGATGGCGTCGACCCGTGGTCGCTGCCGGTGAAGCAGGTGGACGGCAAGAGCTTTTGAACAACAGTTTCTGAGTAACCGGCTACCCGACAGGACCCACCATGCCCGCGAAGATCAAGCGCGCCGTCTATGCCGACATGTTCGGGCCGACCGTCGGTGACAGGGTGCGCCTCGCCGACACTGACCTCATCGTCGAGGTGGAGAAGGATTTCACCATCTATGGCGAGGAGGTGAAATTCGGCGGCGGCAAGGTGATCCGCGACGGCATGGGCCAGAGCCAGATCACCAACGCCGCCGGCGCGGTGGACACCGTCATCACCAATGCGCTGATCGTGGACCACTGGGGCATCGTGAAGGCCGATGTCGGCCTGAAGGGCGGCCGCATCGCCGCCATCGGCAAGGCCGGCAATCCGGACATCCAGCCCGGCGTGACGATCGTCGTTGGTCCGGGCACGGACGTGATTGCCGGCGAGGGCCGCATTCTCACGGCCGGCGGCTTCGACACGCATATTCATTTCATCTGCCCGCAGCAGGTCGAGGAGGCGCTGATGTCCGGCGTCACGTCGCTGCTCGGAGGCGGCACCGGGCCGTCCCACGGGACTTTCGCCACCACCTGCACGCCGGGGCCGTGGCATATCGGGCGGATGATCCAGGCGGCCGATGCCTTCCCGGTCAATCTCGGCTTCGCCGGCAAGGGCAACGCCGCGCAGCCGGCGGCGCTGGTGGAGATGATCGAGGGCGGGGCCTGCGCGCTCAAGCTGCATGAGGACTGGGGCACGACGCCGGCGGCCATCGACTGCTGCCTCTCGGTCGCGGACGATCATGATATTCAGGTGATGATCCACACCGATACGCTGAACGAATCCGGCTTCGTGGAGGACACCATCGCGGCCTTCAAGGGCCGCACCATCCATGCCTTCCACACCGAGGGCGCGGGCGGCGGCCATGCGCCAGACATCATGAAGGTGGCGGGCCTGCCGAACGTGCTGCCGTCCTCTACCAACCCGACGCGGCCGTTCACGCGCAACACCATCGACGAGCATCTCGACATGCTGATGGTGTGCCATCACCTCGACCCGTCCATCGCCGAGGACCTCGCCTTCGCGGAAAGCCGCATCCGCAAGGAGACCATCGCGGCGGAGGACATTCTCCACGATCTCGGCGCGCTCTCGATGATGTCGTCGGACAGCCAGGCCATGGGCCGGATCGGTGAGGTCATCATCCGCACGTGGCAGACGGCGGACAAGATGAAGAAGCAGCGCGGCCGCCTGAAAGAGGAAAGCGGCGACAACGACAACAGGCGCGTGCGCCGCTACATCGCCAAATACACCATCAACCCCGCCATCGCCCATGGCGTGTCGAAACACATCGGCTCGGTCGAGGTCGGCAAGATGGCGGACCTCGTGCTGTGGTCGCCGCCCTTCTTCGGCGTGAAGCCGGATTGCATCGTCAAGGGCGGCACCATCGTCGCCGCCCTGATGGGCGATCCCAATGCCTCGATCCCGACGCCGCAGCCGGTACATTACCGACCGATGTTCGGCGCCTTCGGCCGCGCCCGCACGGCGTCTTCCGTGGTGTTCGTCTCCGGCGCGGCGGTGGTGGCGGGGCTGCACGGCCGGCTCGGCATCAGCAAGGAACTGGTGGCGGTGGAGAATGTCCGCGGCGGCATCTCCAAGAAAAGCATGATCCACAACGACGCGACGCCGGACATCGCCATCGACGCCGAGACCTATGAAGTCCGCGCGGACGGCGAGTTGCTGACCTGCGCGCCTGCGGAGGTATTGCCGATGGCGCAGCGGTATTTCCTGTTCTGATTGGTTTATCCGTCCCTGAAAAAGGGGAGGATAGGAAGTGTCATGAAGCAGATCACGCGCATCGTGTTGCAGGGCGAATGGGCGGCGGGCTCGGAGGTCGACTTTGTCGAACTCGATGCCGAGGATCGCCATCGCCGCCGCGTCGTGCTGGTCGGCGCGCATGGCGCGACGTATCTGCTGAACCTGCCGCGCCCGCGCCAGTTGCGCGACGGCGACGCCCTGCTGCTGGAGGATGGCGCGGTGGTCCGCGTCACCGGTAAGGTCGAGCCGCTGGTGGAGATCACCGCGGCTTCGCCGTCGGCGCTGGCGCGCATCGCGTGGCATATCGGCAATCGCCATACCGATGTGCAGGTCATGGAGGATGCCCTGCGCATCCGCCGCGACCATGTGCTGGAGGAGATGCTGCGCGGCCTCGATGCGTTTCTGGAGCCGCTCGATGCGCCGTTCGATCCCGAGCCGGGCGCCTATGCCGGACATGGCAGCGGCCATGCGCATGAATGAGCGGCGGCGCACCGTGCTGAAGCACAAGCCGTCCCCGCCGGAGGCGGCAGCCTCGTCCAGCAGCGTCACGCCGGCGGCGCTGCATCGGCTCATGGCATGGCTGTCGCCGTCCTATCCGGTCGGCGCTTTCTCCTATTCCAGCGGCATCGAATGGGTGGTGGAGGCGGGAGATATCCACGATGCGGCGAGCCTTCAGGACTGGATTGCGGCGGTGCTCGAACATGGCGGCGGCTTCAGCGACAGCGTGTTCTTCTCTCACGCTTATCGGGCGGCTGCCGCAGGCGATGATGCGGGCTTGAGCGACGTCGCCGAACTGGCGGCGGCGTTCGCGCCGTCGAAGGAGCGCCATCTCGAAACCACGGCGCAGGGCCGCGCCTTCATGGAGGTGACGCGGGCCGCGTGGCCCTGCGCTGCGTTGGAACGGCTCGTCGCCGCGGCACCGGGGCCGGTCGCCTATCCGGTCGCGGTCGGCACGGTCTGCGCCGGCCATGACGTTCCGCTGGATGCGGCGCTGGCGGCGTATCTGCACGGCTATGCCGCCAATCTCATTTCGGCCGGCGTGCGGCTGGTGCCGCTCGGCCAGACCGATGGCCAGCGCGTGCTGGTGGCGCTGGAAGGCGAGCTGGCGGCGACGGCGCAGCGCGCGCGCGCGGCGAAGCTGGATGAGGCCGGCGGCGCGGCCTTCCGGGCCGATATCGCCTCCATGCGCCATGAGACGCAATATACGCGGCTGTTCCGGTCGTGATGATTCACCAAAGGATGTGAGCCAGTGAGCATGAAGGACAGCAATCCCGCCCACGGCCCGCTCCGTGTCGGCATCGGCGGGCCGGTTGGCTCCGGCAAGACCTCGCTGATGGACGCGCTGTGCAAGGACCTGCGGCAGCGCTTCGACATCGCCGCCATCACCAACGATATCTATACACGCTGGGATGCGGATTATCTGGTGCGCTCCGGCGCGCTCGCGCCCGAGCGCATCGCGGGCGTCGAGACCGGCGGCTGCCCCCACACCGCGATCCGCGAGGACGCCTCGATCAACCTTGCGGCGGTGGCGGATATGCGCGCGAAATTTCCCGCGCTCGATCTCGTGCTGATCGAATCCGGCGGCGACAACCTTGCCGCGACCTTCTCGCCGGAACTGGCGGACATCACCATCTATGTCATCGACGTCGCGGCCGGGGACAAGATTCCGTCCAAGGGCGGGCCGGGCATCACGCGATCCGATCTGCTGGTCATCAACAAGGTCGATCTCGCGCCTCATGTCGGCGCGTCGCTGGAGGTGATGGACCGTGACGCGAAAAGGATGCGTGGCGCGCGACCGTTCGTCTTCAGCAATCTCAAGACCGGGCAGGGACTGGACACCGTGGTGCGCTTCATCGAGGAGAAGGGCGGCCTGCGCGCCGCGTGAACGGTTGCCGGCGACATTGATCGCGCCGGCAAAAATGGGTATCGCCTCATACCATCAACGGGAATGGAAACGCGGGGCGGACACCCATGTCGGATGCTGTCAAGTCTGATGCTGTCTCTGACGATGCCATCATTGCGCGGCTGCGCGCACTCGATATTTGCGATCTGTCCGACGCCATGGACGCCCTCGGCCTCGATCCTGCCGTGACCGGCCTTGTCGCCACCAGCGCGCCGCGCCCCGTGGCCGGCCGCGCCATCACCGTGCAGCTCGCCGCCGGTCCGGCGCCGGCCGGCGTCAACCGCCATCTCTGCACCGCAGCCGTGGAGGCCGGCGGGCCGAACGACGTGATCGTGGTGGAGCAGCGCACCGGCCTCGACGCCGCCGCCTGGGGCGGCATCCTGTCCCGCGCCGCCCTGAAGCAGGGCATCGCTGCGACGCTGATCGACGGGCCGGCCCGCGATGTCGAGGAGGCCAACCGACTCGGCTATCCGGTCTATGCCCGCAGCACCACGGCGCGCACGGCGCGCAGCCGCATCCACGAGGTCGCATGCCAGGTCCCGGTCCGGCTCGGCGACGCGACGGTGACGCCGGGCGATTACGTCGCGGCGGACCGCAGCGGCTGCGTGGTGATTCCGGCGGCGCGCATTGCCGATGTGCTGGCCAAGGCCGAGGATATTCTCGCCAGAAGCGACGACATGGCCGCCGCCGTCGAGGCCGGCATGCCGGTGTCGCAGGTCATGGGCGGCGCCTACGAGCACATGCTGACGAAGAAATAACGCGCCGTTTCGGCTGGCGGGCATCAAAAATCCCCGGCGCCTGTGACGCCGGGGACCGGTGACGCGGGGTGTCGGCCCGGGTGGGCCGGCGCGCGGCGCTCAGATATCCAGCACCAGCTTGTCGCTCTTGGAGCCGGAACAGCAGATCATCATGGTCTTGTTGGCGGCGCGCTCGTTGTCGGTCAGAACCGAGTCGCGATGATCCGGTATACCGGAAATGACCGTGGTCTCGCAGGCGCCGCAAATCCCCTCCTCGCACGAATAGGGCACGTTCAGGCCGGCATCGCGCAGCACTTCGAGGATCGACTTGCCTTCGGGAATGGAGAAGGACTGGCCGGAGCGCGCCAGTTCCACCGTATAGCCGCCTTCGAGGTTGGCCTCCTCCTTGGCGGTGAAATATTCCAGATGCACCTGCCCGGACGGCAGCGGCTTGGTCGCCTCCTCGAAGGCGCCCAGCATCGGCACCGGGCCGCAGCAGTAGAAATGGGCGTTTTTCGGCGCATTGGCGACGATGCCGGCAAGGTCCAGGAACTTGCCCGGATTCTCGTCGTCGAAATGGAATTTCGCGCCGGACATCTTCTCCAGCGTTTCAAGGAAGGCCGTGTCCGCGCGGGAGCGGCAGGAATAATGCAGTTCCCAGGATTTGCCGAGTTCCTGGAGGCGCTGGGTCATGGCCCAGATCGGCGTGATGCCGATGCCGCCGGCGACCAGCACGGTGTGTTCCGCATCGGTGTCGAGCGGAAAATTGTTGCGCGGCGGGCTGATCTTGAGCAGCCGGCCCACCTGCAACTGCTCGAATATGTATTTGGAGCCGCCGCGGCTGGTCGGGTCCTTTTTGATGCCGAGAACGTAGCGGTCCGCATCCACGGCGGGGACGACCAGCGAATATTGCCGCATCAGGCCGTTGGGCAGGTGGATGTCCACATGGGCGCCGGGCTCCGCGGTGGGCAGCTTGCCGCCATCCGGCCGCTGGAATTCGAACAGATGGGTGTCGCGGGCCGCGTAGCGGATGGCGGTAAGCCGCACTTCGATCAGCGGGTTGCCGTCGCCGACCGTGCCGGGCGCCTGGGTTGCCGTATTGATGTTCACTCTCGATCCTCGCGCCGGACAGCGATGCCGCCTGTTCTGACCCCGGAAACAGGCACTTTCGAACCCTTACATAGTCGGCTTGCCCGCCGTTCCGCAACCCGGCGGATGCGGCAATCCGCGAAATCCGGCCCCCTTGCCCGGTGCCCTGCGACACCCTTAAATGGCGCGCCACCTGCCTCAAACCCTTGACGCAGGCTCGATAACCAGATGCTGCCGCGGCGACGGCAGCCGCCAAGCGAGGAAATGCCGGAAATGATCATCGACGTTCATGGCCATATGAGCGCGCCCGACAAGCTGTGGGCCTACCGGGCCGGGCTGCTGGCTGCGCGCGGCTCCCACGGCCGTGGGGGGGTGCGGGTCAGCGATGACCAGATCCGCGAGTCGATGCGGGACAAGGGGCCCTTCGTGGATGGGCATCTCCAACTCATGGAGAAGCACAAGACCGACATGCAACTCGTCTCGCCGCGGCCGTTCCAGCTCATGCATAGCGAGAAGCCGGGCAAGATCGTCCACTGGTTCACGGAGGAGTGCAACAACCTCATCTATCGCCAGGCCCAGATGTATCCGGACCTGATCAAGGGGGTCTGCGCCCTGCCGCAGGTGGCGGGCCGTCCGGTCGAGGAGGCTCTGCCGGAGCTGGAGCGCTGCGTGCGCGAACTCGGCTTCGTCGGCTGCCTGTTCAATTCCGACCCTTATGAGAATTCGGGAACCGAAGCGCCGGGCCTCGGCGACCGCTACTGGTATCCGCTCTACGAGAAGCTCTGCGAGCTGGACGTGCCGGCGATGCTCCATGGCAGCGGCTCGCATTCGGAGAAATGCAGCTACTCGACCCATTTCCTCAACGAGGAGACCATCGGCGTCGTCAACCTGATCCAGTCGAAGGTGTTCGAGGACTTTCCGACACTCAAGATCATCATCCCTCACGGCGGCGGCGCGATCCCGTATCAGCTCGGCCGCTACGAGGCGCCGACCATCCGCGGCGAGAGCGGCAAGAATGCCGAGCGATTCTCCCAGCGGCTGCGCAAGAACCTCTGGTTCGACACCGTGCTTTACACGCCCGAGGCGTTGCGCCTGCTGATCGAGGTGATGGGACCGGACCGGCTGCTGTTCGGCACCGAATGTCCCGGCACGGGTTCGGCGATCAACCCCGACACCGGCCGCTCCATGGACGACGTCGCGTCCTATATCAACGCCTTCGACTGGCTGTCCGAGGCCGACAAGAAGAAGATCTTCGAAGACAACGCACGCCAGCTTTTCAAGCTGTAAGCGGAGTTTGAACCATTCCAGTTCCGGATGTGCGGACGCATGACGGCGATGCAGGCGGGCGCGGTGGCGCGCCCGCGACGCGGGAGCTAGATTACAGGC
Source organism: Xanthobacteraceae bacterium (assembly GCA_035556495.1). Classification (GTDB taxonomy): domain Bacteria; phylum Pseudomonadota; class Alphaproteobacteria; order Rhizobiales; family Xanthobacteraceae; genus CANKHJ01. Next base: position 19,135 of record DATMEW010000023.1, read on the forward strand.
ACGAACCCGCTGGACAGAGATGAGGGAGAAACGAGATGGCTAAGATCGTTTTGGGAATGGGCACCTCGCATGGCCCGATGCTGACTGCGCCGCCCGAGAAGTGGGACGCCCGCGTGCCGGCCGACAAGAAGAATCCGCAGCATTTCTATAAAGGGCGGGCCTGGACCTTCGACGAACTGGTCGAGGAGCGGAAAGGCGAGAATCTCGCCGCCCAGATCACGCTCGATGTCTGGAAGGAGCGCCACGCCCGCTGCCAGGCCGCGCTCAAGACCCTCGCGGATGTCTATGAGGATGCCAAGATCGACGTCGCCGTGATCGTCGGCAACGACCAGCGCGAGATTTTCTCGCCGGAGAATACCCCGGCCATGGCGGTGTTCTGGGGCGATACCATCGTCAATGCCGATTTCGACGAGGACCATCTCGCCGCGCTGCCGCCCGGCGTCGCGATCTCCGTGCCGGGCCACATCCCGCCCGGCGGCGCGAGCTACAAGGGCCTGCCGGAGCTCGGCCAGCACATCATCGAAAAGACGATGGCGGACAATTTCGACATCACCGCCATCACCAAGATGACCGAGGATCACACGCCTCACGCCTTCGGCTTCATCTATCGGCAGATCATGCGCGACAAGGTCGTGCCGAACGTGCCGGTGATTCTGAACACCTTCTACCCGCCGAACCAGCCGACGGTGGAGCGCTGCTACGACTTCGGCAAGTCGCTGGTGAAGGCGATCGAGTCCTGGGACAGCGACGCCCGCGTCGCGCTGTTCGCCTCCGGCGGCCTGACCCATTTCGTCATCGACGAGAAGGTGGACCAGATCGTGCTCGACGCCATGCGCAAGCGCGACATCAAGGAGGTCGCCAAGCTCGGCGAGAATATCTTCCAGGCCGGTACGTCCGAGGTGAAGAACTGGGTGCCCGTGGCCGGCGCCATGGCCGATCTCGGCTTTGAGCCGAACATCGTGGACTATGTGCCGTGCTACCGCTCCGAGGCCGGCACCGGCAACGCCATGGGCTTCGTCTACTGGAAAGCCTGACCGGCGCTCCGCGCCGGACGCGGCGCGCTGGCAGCTTTGAGCTAAAGAGAAGGGCCGGGAGCGATCCCGGCCCTTTCCTGTTTGATGAGCTGCCGTTTGATGAGTGGCCGGTTGACGGATGGCCGGGCCTTTAAGCCGCCAGATTGCCGAATTTTTTCAGATTGGCCTTCTGCGCCTCGGTGCGCGGGGGCAGCTTGAACAGCCGCGCCGCGGTGCCGCCGAGAATGTTGTGCTTGGCCTTTTCGGATAGGAACGGCAGATCCCAGATCACGGTCGGCAGGTCGAAATCCCAGTGCGGATAATCCGACGACCACAGAAGCTGCGTCTCGGCATTGATCATCCGCATGGTGCATTCCAGCGCGCCCATGTCCTGCACCTCCATGGGTTGGCTCGAATAATACATGTCGCGCATATAGTCGGACGGCTTCTTCTTCAGCAGCGGCGCTTCCGATGTGCGCAGCATGTATTCATGGTCGAGCCGCTGCATCAGGAACGGGATCCAGGCCAGGCCCGACTCGATCCAGATCACCGGCAGCTTGGGGAAACGCTCACCCATGCCGTTGATCACCCAGTTGGTGCAGTGGAGGATGTTGTAGAAGCTGAAGCCCAGCGCATGCACCGAGATGAAGCGGTTGCAGCTCTTGAACACGCCGTCGTGCCAGTTGAAGCCGGAATGGAAGGCGAGTGACAGGCCGCGCTCCTCGATCGCGCGATAGACCTTCATGAGCGAATTGTCATGCACCGACGTGTGGCGCGTCGTCGTGACCATGAAGCCGGTGACGCCGGGCCGGTCGCCGAATTGCTCGACCGTGCGCAGAGCCCCTTCGGCATCCGACAGCGGCAAGTTCAGCATCGAATAGAAGCGCGCGCCACCCTCCGGCAGCACCTTCTCCGTGAGCCAGCGGTTGTAGGCCCAGGTCAGCTCGAACTCCATTTCCTTTTGTGGATGCAGGCCGATCGTCAGCATGCTGGTCGGGAACAGGCAGGCATAGTCGACGCTCATCGCGTCCATCCAGCGATGACCGAGCTTGATGTCGCGCTGATGGCCACGCTCGTCGGTCTTCTCCGAATGCCGCAGCGGATAGCGCGTGACGCGGCCGCCGACATCCTGATAGCCGACCTGTCCGGGTATCAGCGAGCCGGAGCCCTGCTGGCGCGCGGCGCCGGCCAGCGCCAGCTGGCGCTGCACGTCGTTGTCCATGAAGGGCAGGATATCCCTCATGTGTTCGTTCTCGTAATGATGCGCGTCGACATCGACGATCAGCATGTCGTCGAAATTGCGCTTGGTCGCTTCCTTGCGCGCATGCGCCAGGAGCTGCGATGTGTTGAGTTCGTCGACGGTGATGCGGCGGCCGCGATCCGAGACCAGGTCCATGTTCGTCTTCCCTTCAGTTCGGTGATGTCACCGGCCCGTCCAGCTCTGCCACATGCCGAGTTCGAACACCGCCAGATTGGCGGACTTCAGCAGGGCGGAGGCCATCGTCATGATGTCGGTGCTGGTCGCGCTTTCGCGATGCTTCAACGGCAGATAGTCGTCACCGGCCTCGATCTGTGCCGAATAGGTCTTGCACAGGGCCGCAAGAAGGTCCTGCAGCGCTTCGTGCGAGATCGCGTCGGTGCGGCCATCGGCGAGCGCCCGTTCCAGCGCGGCCGCAAGCTGCAAAGCGTCGCGCGATACGGTTTCGGCGCTCGACTCAGCCGACGACATAGAGATCACCGTTGCGCTGGACGACGTCGTAGCGGCGCAGCTTGAGCCGCCGGTCGCCGACGCACTCGCCGGTTTTGAGATCATACTCATAGCCGTGCCACGGGCATACGAAGTGAGTCTCAGTGTCGGAGAAATACATCCCGCGCGAGGTCTTGTCGGGCTGGATGCGCTCTTCGACCTTGGCGATGATGAGCCCCTCGCAGGCCGGGCCGAACTGATGCAGACAGGTGTTGCTGTAGGCGTAGAATTCGCCCTTGTCCTTGAACAGGCCGATCTCGACCTCGCCGGCTAGGACGATGCGGCGGTCGCCGTCCTTGAACTCGTCCGCGCGGCCGACGAATTGCTCCTTCATCCGCGAAACCTCCCATCATTAGAATGATTGGAGACTAGGGATTTGAGCGCGCCGGGGCAACAGCGGAAAGTGCTTTTTATCTCCGGGAAATCCGGCGCGGGGGGCGGGGGCGGGCGCATCCCGCCCCCCGCCGGAATGACGGGTCAGGCGATGCGGGTGTGAAGCTCGCCGATCCGCTCGATCCAGATTTTCACGACATCGCCGGATTTGAGAAATTCGCCGCGCCCCGCGCCGACGCCGGCCGGCGTGCCGGTCATGATGAGGTCGCCGGGATGCAGCGTCATGCGGCTGGACAGGTGCGAGATCTGTTCCGCCAGATTGTAGATCATGAAGTTGGAGTTGGAATCCTGCTTGATCTCGTCGTTGATCCAGAGCTTGAGGCCGAGATTGCCGGGGTCCGGAATGTCCCGCGCGGGGACGATCCATGGGCCGATGGGGCCGGACCCCTCGAAGCTCTTGTGCGCCACCCAGTCGTATTTGAACGGCGAGGTGTCCGCCGTATGGGGCCTGCGGCTGAGGTCGCGGGCGGAGAGGTCGTTGCCGGCGGTATAGCCGGCGACGCAGGACAGCGCGTCCGCGATGGAGATGTTGCGGGTCTTGCGGCCGATCACGGCGACCAGCTCGATCTCGTAATCCAGCTTCTGGCAGCCTTCCGGAATCTGCACCGTCCCGTCCGGGTCGGCGACGCAGCGCGAACCCTTGATGAAATGCCACGGCTTGAGGCCGAGGGTGTGCGGGTCCGGCTCCGGCGGCTGGCCCTTGGACATTTCCGCGACATGGTCGCTGTAGTTGGCGCCGGCGCAATAGATCGTCGGCGGATACAGCACCGGCGCGCGCAGGCTGGCGTGGGCGAGCCGCATGTCATGATTGGGGTCTGCCTTGGCGGCGGCGGCGCGCAGCGCCTCGTCGGCGCGGTCCCAGTCTTCGAGAATGCCGAGGACGGTGGCGTAATCGGCCCGGCCGGTCGCTTCGGCGGCGTCATGGAGCGCTTCGCCGACCACCATGCCGGCGCGCGGGCCCTGGGGCGTGTCGTAGGTTGCCAGCACATAGAGCGGCTGCTGGGTGCCATTCGGGCTCGCCATGGGATTCCTCCTTATGATGGGCGTCTGATAGAGTTCGCCGCCGGGGCGATCAACAGCTTTGTGGCGTACGCGCCGCCGTATATGAAGCCCGCAGGCAGCGCGGCTGCGACAGGGGGAAACGATGATTCAGGCCAGACGCATCGGACACATGACGCTGGAAACGCCGGACATCCCGCGCCAGGTGGATTATTTCACGCAGGTTCTGGGTCTCGTTTTGGTGGCGCAGGACAAGGACCGCGCCTTTCTCGGCAGCAAGGTCGGGCACCTCGCGGTGCAGCTCGACCGGGCCGATCAGCCGCAATGCCCCAAGCTGTCCTTCGAGGTCGCGCCGGATACCGATCTCGCTACCGTGGCGCGGGACCTGACGGCGGAGGGCATCGCCAGCGAACTGCGCAGCGACGACATTCCCGGCCTTTCCAGGACGCTGGTGTTCGACGATCCCAAGGGCACGCGCATCGAATTGTTCGCGGACTGGCAGCCGGTGGCGAAGACGCAGATTCAGACGGCCGGCGTCAGCCCCATCAAGCTCGGCCATGTCGCCTTCGAGGTCGAGGATCTCGATAAGACGGTCGCCTTCTATCAGAATATTCTCGGTTTCCGGATCTCGGACTGGATCGACGACTGGTTTGCCTTCCTGCGCTGCAATCCGGACCATCACACGGTCAACTTCGTGCGCGGCACGAAGAACCGGCTGCATCACAGCGCCTATGAGCTGAAGGACTGGGCGCAGGTCCACGGTACCTGCGATTTCCTCGGCAGCAATGGCATCCCCATCATCTGGGGGCCGCTGCGCCACGGGCCGGGCCATAACATCGCGCTGTATTTCCGCGACAGCGACGATCACATCATCGAGACCTTCACCGAACTCGACATGATGAAGGACGAGGCGCTTGGCTATTACGAGCCGCGCCCGTGGCACCGCGACAATCCGCAGCGCCCGAAAGTGTGGAAGGGGCGTGGCTCCGGCACTATCTGGGGCCCGCCGCCGACGCCGGATTTCCAGCGCTCGCGGTGAGGCGCGGCGCGTCTACAGCCTTGTGACTTTCACCTCTCCGACCAGCCGTTCGACATCCTCCGGCCGGCACAGGTCCGTGCCGGGGGAGAGCAGGGCGGCGGAACCCGCCGCGATCCCGTAGCGCAGCGCGGCCGGCAGATCGTCACCGGCATTCAGGCGCAGGATCATCGCGCTGAGGAAACTGTCGCCGGCGCCCACGGTGCTGACCGGCTTCACCGGTGGCGCCACCGCCTGCCACGCCCCTTCGCGCGTCGTCAGCACGCCGCCGGCGTCGCCCAGCGTCAGCGCGACGATGTCGGCATGGCCGTCTTCCACGAGCTGGCGGCTGGCGTCCACCTGCGCGGCGAGATCGTCCAGCGGCTTGCCAAGCCATTCCTGCAATTCGCGACGGTTCGGCTTGACCAGATGCACGCCCGCTTCCAGCACCGCCTGTAGCGGCTTGCCCGAGGTATCGACCGCGACGCGCGCGTTCCGATTCTGGGCAATTTTGGCGGCGCGCACGTAGAAATCGTCGGGCACGCCCGGCGGCAGGCTGCCGCTGAGGACCACATAGCGGATCTCGCCCTTGATCTCGCGCAGCGCATCGAGGCAGGCGTTCCATTCGCGCTCGCTGATTTCCGGTCCGGGCAGGACGAAGCGGAATTCATGGCCGGACTTGCGCTCGAAGGCGGTGAAATCCTCGCGATTCTCCTCCGCGATCGGAATCGCGAGGCTGGCGATGCCTTCGTCGGCCACGAGTTGCTGGAGCAGCTTGCCGATGGTGCCGCCGGCCGGATAGAGCGCGGTGACATCCGCGCCGAAGCGGCGCATCACCCGCGCGACGTTGATGCCGCCGCCGCCGGGATCGCGGAGAATGTCCGTGCAGCGCAGTTTGCGGAAGGGGGCGACCTCGTCCACCGTCGCCGAGATGTCGATGGCGGGATTCATCGTCACGGTTACGATCATGAAAGCAGGGTCTCCTGGCTGGTCCGGCGCATTAACGCATCAGGACGGCGTATCGTCGATCGTTGCGCAAGTCCGCAGATGGGGAGCGAATCGGTGAACCCAGTATCGGCCCCGGAGCGTGAGGTGGAAATGACGCATACTGGATCGGACAGGCCGTCGGTCCGGCCCCCGGTGATCTGTGTCCATGCGCCGGAGGATGCAAGTGCGGAAACAGCCGCGCGGGATGACAGCCGTGCGACGCCGCCGTCGCGGGCGCGCCGATGGCCTCGGTGACGGGCGAAGGGCCGGCGGGGCCGCGCCGCGGACACTCCCGGGAGTTTCCGGCGCTGCGCCGCAATCAGGGTAACCGTTCCGTAACCATCGATGGTTACCGATTGGTGAAGCCTTTCGGGAGACCGTCATGGACACGCCAGCCCCTGCCTCCACACCGGAACCCGCCGCCGCTGCGGCTTCGCCCGTGAACTTGCCGCCGGCGGCTGCCACCGAAAGCGTGGCCACGCCGGAGGCCGTCGCCCGTGCGGGCGATATCGCCGTCGAGCCCAAAGCCGAGGGCGCTACTGATCTTCGTGCCGATTTTCGTGCCGATCCGCGCGCAGAAGCCGATGCCGCGGCCGTGGCGGCCGCGCCGTCCCGGCTCGCGGCGCTGAAGGTGGTTCTGGCGGCGCGCATGGCCGCCGCCGTTGCCGGAGTTCAGCGTCCCGCCGTCGCAGCCGTCGCCGGCACCGCCCTCGCCACCGGTGCGCTGGGGCTCGCCCTTGGCGCCGTTTCGGCCAGCCGCTTCGCCGCGCCTCCCGCGCCCGCCGCACCAGCGACCGTGGCAGCGAAAGTGGCCGCGCCGGCCGTAGCCTCCCCGGATATCAAGGCGCTGAATGGCGCCATCGCCCAGTTGCGGGCGGAGGTCGCCGCGCTCAAGACAGCCAGCGAGCAGAACAGCCGCAGCGCCGCCGGCCACTTCGCCAAGCTGGGCGACAGGGTGGAGCGGGTCGAGAAGGGGCAGGCCGACCCTGCCGGGCGGCTCGCCAAGCTCAATGATGCGGCGGACAAGCTCGATCAGCGTCTGCAACGGATGAACGCTGCGCCGGATGTGACAGGTTCGATTCCGCCAACGGCGGCCGCGGCATCGGCCGCGCCGCAGGCCGGCGCGCCTGTCGCGGCGGTGCCGCTGCCGAAGCCGGCGACGGGAAGGAGCGAGGCGGGACAGATGGCGGGGCAGATCCCGACCATCGTCGATGGCTGGCGGGTGCGCAGCGTCTATGATGGCGCCGCGCTGCTGCAAGGCCGCAACGGCGTGATCGAGGTGCAGCCGGGCGACAACGTCCCGGGCGCCGGACGGGTGCAGACCATCCGCCGGGTGGATGGCCGCTGGGTCGTCGTCACGTCGCGCGGCACGATTCTTTCGCTGAATTGATCGCGGACGATCTCGCTGGATGGCCAGGCCCGCGATCTGCCTGCGCGGGGCCACGCGCCAGCCGGTCCCTCGGGCCATGGTCGGGTAGGGGACAGGTTGGCGATCAACCGCTTGCTGCACGGGCCATATCGCTTTCGTTCAAAAATACGCTAGGCTGCCGCTGCCGGGTTCCAGCAATGGAGGTCAGCCGATGGCGGTATCGTCGCGGCGGATGATGGCGTTAGCGACCTTGCTGCGGGGCGCTCTCGCGGCAACGGCGGTTGCCGCTCTGATGGCGGCCACTCTGCCGGCCGCCGCGCAGCGCATCGTGAAAATACAAGGACCCGCACAAGCGCAGACGCAGGGCGATGGGCCGGCGCGGGAAAGCTGCGCCGGACTGGTCGCCTCCCGCGCGCTGCGACCGATGCCGGTGTCCTTTCGTCAGGCCGCCATCGCGGCCGATCAGGTGCAGCTCACCTATGTCGGCCACGCGACCTTCCTGATCGAAAGCCCAAAGGGCGTGCGCATCGCCACGGACTATAACGACTACGTCCGCCCGTCCGTTGTGCCGGATGTAGCGACGATGAACCGGGCTCATTCCACGCACTACACATTGAATCCGGACCCCCGCATCCGCCATGTGCTGCGTGGCTGGGGCGACGGCGCGGCCCCCGCCCGCCACGACGTCACCGTCGAGGATGTGCAGATCCGCAACGTGCCGACCAATATCCGCAACCATGCCGGCGGCACCCAGCGCCATGGCAATTCCATCTTCATCTTCGAGGTCGGCTCGCTGTGTATCGCCCATCTCGGACACCTGCATCACACACTCACGGCGCAGCAACTCGCCGATATCGGTCCTGTCGACGTGGTGCTGTTTCCGGTCGATGGCGGCGTGACGCTGGACCAGCCGGGGATGCTGGAAGTGCTGGCCGCGCTGAAAGCACCGGTCATGATTCCGATGCATGCTTTCAGCCGGCATTCGCTGGAGCGGTTTGCTGAAAATGCTGCTGCGGCCCATGGCTGGCGCGTGCAGCGCGAGCCGCTCCCGGCCGTCGTCCTTGCGCGCGCGGCGCTGCCGGACGTGCCGACGCTGATGGTGCTGCCGGGGCGGTGAGCCCGTCATCGCGGGCCGCAGGACCTCGCTTCAGCTTCATCCGATGGTGAAGAAGCCCATGTAAATCAGGATATATCCCAGGACCACCAGCGCCAGCGCCGTGACCAGGACCACGAGCACGGGGCGGCCGAGCCGGCCGGCACGGGCACGGGTGGCCGTTTTCACGATGGGGCGTTCGGGGTTCTGGTCGAGCTTCTGCTGCATGCGCGCGGTCTCCTCCCATTCCCAACGCAAGGCCGAAGGTGGAGTTCCCGCGGGTGGATCGTGGCGGTCCGTTGCGGGCCATGGCGACGAAGTCCGGTTCCCGCCCCCGGATCAAGTCCGTGAGGCGGGCGTTTTCGGGATCATGCGCCCTGCTGTGCGGTCAGCAGCCGTTTCAGCACGAAGGCGATGGTGAGCCCCACCACGGTCAGGATCACGAACAGCAGCGGCGCGAAGGCCCAGCCGAAATGTTCCACGAAACCGCCGAGCGCCACCGGCCCCAGCAATTGGCCAAGCGCGCTCGCCTGGGTAAGCAGGCCGAGGGCGACGCTCGCCTGGGCGGTATCGCGCGCGATGCGCGGGATCGCGGCAAGACTCGATGAGGGGATCAGTCCGGACACGCCGAGGCCGATGCAGGCCAGCACGGCCACGAGCGTCACCGGCGCATTCTCGGTGAACACCCCCGCGGCGGTGGTGCCGAGCGTGAGATAGCCGACGCACAGGATGGCCCAGAGCGGGATGCCCCGGCGCACCGCGAAGCCGGCGGCGGTGGTGCCGAGCCCGTTGGCCGCCACCGTCAGCGCCGCGATGGCGCCGGCCTGCCCGACGCTCAGGCCGAGACGCTCCACCAGCAGCACCGGCAGCAGGCCCGTTACCGCGAAATACTGGAACACATAGATGAAGAATCCCGCCGCCAGCAGCAGCGGCCCCGGCCCCTTGAAGACGTCGGCCAGCGTCTCCCCCAGCGGCGGCGTGGCTCGGGTTTCCGCCGGAAGGGCGGGCAGCGCCAGCCAGATGACGAAGGCATAAGCAAGAGCGATGACGCCGTTGGTGATCCACAAGCCGTGCCAGCCCGTGGCCGCCATCAGCCAGGGCCCGGCGACCATCATGGTGGCGCTGCCGCCCGGCATGTAGAGGCTCCACCAGGTCATGGCGTAGGTGCGGTCCTGCGGCGCGGCCAGCGTCCGGATCAGCGTCGGCGCGGCGATGACGACGCCGATGAAGCCGATGCCCTCCACGATGCGGGTCGCGAGCAGCACGTTGCCGTCGTCGGCAAGGCCGCCGGTCAGGCTGGCGAGGCCGATGGCGGCAAGGCCGGCGCTGGTGGTGGTGCGGGGATTCCAGCGCGAGATCAGGATTCCGGCCGGCAGGCCCGCGACGGCGCCGAGCAGCGCATAGACCGAGAAGATCAGCGACGCGAGCAGGATGGTCAGTTCGAGGTCCTGCCGCAGCAGCGGCGCTGCGATGGCCGCCTTGCCGATCTGGAACGAGGCGATGAAGCCGGCGAAGGTCAGCACGGCGATCGATCGCCACTGGGTCGAAGCTGCCACGATGGTCCGGCCTCATGGTGCGGCGCACACAAAGAGCGCCGGGGGAAGGTTCGTTTTAGCTGTGCTGCGGCTGCTTTCCAATGTTGCAGTGTCTGGCTAGTGTGCCCTTCTCTGATCTTATCTGAAGGTTCGGTTCATGCCTCGCATCGCGGTCACGACGCCCTATTTCGATTTCTTTCCGGACCTGAAGGCGGAGTTCGCCGCGAAATATCCGGACATCAAATTCCGCACCGACCGCACGCCGATGAATGAAGATCGGCTGATCGAGTTCCTCAAGGGTTATGAGGTGGCGCTGATCGGCCTCGACAAATTCACCGACAAGGTCTGTTCGAGCCTGCCGGACCTCAAGGTGGTGTCGCTGTGCTCGGCCGGCGTCGATCACATCGATCCGGACATCCTGAACAAATACGGCATCAAGATGTGGTGGGCCGCCGGCATCAACAAATATTCGGTGTCGGAACTGGCGGTCTGCTACATGGTGTTCACCATCCGCCGCGTGCATTTCCTCTCCTCCATCCTGCACCGTGGCGAATGGAAGGGGCCGATCGGCCCCGGCGCGGACCTGCGCGGCAAGACCATCGGCATTCATGGCTGCGGCTATATCGGCAAGGAAGTCGTCAAGCTGCTCCAGCCCTATGGGGTGAAGATTTTGGCGTGCGACCGCGTCGACATGCCGGAATTCTATGCCGAATACGGCGTCGAGAAGGTCGATTTCGACGAATTGCTGGCGCGCTCCGACGTGCTGACGATTCACCTGTCGCGCAACAAGACCACCATCGGCCTGTATACCGGCGAGGTGCTCGACAAGATGAAGAAGGGTGCGATCCTCATCAACGTCGCGCGCGGCAACATGGTGGACGAGGATGCGCTCAAGGAGCGGCTCGAAAGCGGCCATATCTCCGGCGCGGCCTTCGACGTGTTCGCGGTCGAGCCGGCCAACGACAACCCGTTGCTCAAGGTGCCGAATTTCTTCGCTTCGCCGCATATCGGCGCGACGACGGAAGAGTCGTGGGCCGCGATGCTGCGCTCCGGCATTCATGGCATCGAGGAGAATTACCGCGCTGAATGGGGCGTCTACCCGTTCGACTGACGGCGGCGTGACCCTTCAGGATCGAAGGCCGTCCCGTTAGCGCTGAGGCTACCGGTCTTGCAGACCGGAAAACGAAGCGGCCCGGATGCGAAATCCGGGCCGCTTGCTTTCGGGAACGGGTTAGATGTCCACGCGTACCGATGCGTTGGTGCCGCAGCAAGAAACCGGCAAAATAACTGCGTCCATCGATCTCCGTTGTGGCCGGTTGCCACCCGATACGGCGACAATACGCATTGCAACGAATCGTTCCGCGCAAGGCCGGGTGTTGATGTCGGGTGGCTCACACCTCCGCGGGTGGCGGGGCCTTGCGGCCGAGGATCATGTCGGCGGCTTTCTCGGCAATCATGATGGTCGGTGCGTTGGTGTGGCCGCCGGGCAGGGTCGGCATCACGGAAGCGTCGACCACGCGCAGGCCCTGAACGCCGTTGACCTTCAGTTCGCCGTCCACCACCGCTTCGAGGTCCGAGCCCATGCGGCAGGTGCCGACCGGGTGATACATCAGGTTGGCGGTCTCGCGGATATAGGCGTCGATCTCGTCGTCGGTCCGGATCGCCTTGCCGGGGAACATCTCCTCGCCGATCATGCTCCTGAGCGGCTCGCTGGCGTAGAGCCGCCGCGCCAGCTTCACGCCGTCGCGCAGTGTCGTCATGTCCTTCTCGGCCTGAAAGAAGTTGTTGAAGATGCGCGGCTTGTCGGCCGGGTTGGCCGAGCGCAGCTTCACCTCGCCGCGGCTTTCGGGATGCAGCAGCAGGGTGCGGCAGCCGAGGAAACCACCGATCGGCTTGCGGATGCCGGGGAACCAGACCCGGGCCTCCGGCGAGACCTTGGTGAGCATCAGTTCGATATCGGGCCGCTCGATATCCGGCCGTGACCGCACGAAGCCGATGGCGCCGAGCGGCAATGTGCCGAGGTGGCCTTTGGAGAACAGCATCCACTGGATCGCGGACAGCGCCAGCCGGTCGGCGCGAAGATATTTGTCGAAGGTGTCGCTGTTGGTCGAGACATAGCCGACGCCGGTATGGACATGGTCCTGGAGGTTCTTGCCGACGGCGGGCGAGTGGTGCAGCGGCGCGATGCCGTGGCGGCCCAGTTCGTCCGCATCGCCGATGCCGGAGAGCATCAGGGTCTGCGGTGAATTATAGGCCCCGCCGGACAGGATCACCTCGCGCTCCGCCCGGGCGATGACGGGCGCGCCGCTGCCGACGCGATATTCGATACCGACCGCGCGCTGGCCTTCGAACACCACGTGGTTCACATGGGCGTCCATGATCAGCGTGAGGTTCCGGCGTTTCAGCACCGGCGCGAGGAACACGCGCGAGGTCGAGGCGCGGCGGTTGTTGCGGATGGTGTAGGCCGGCTGGCCGATGCCTTCCTCGTCCTTGCCGTTGAGATCGTCCGACACCGGCAGGCCGGCGGCCCTGGCGGCGTCGCGATAGGCCCGGTGCGCGCCGCTGTCGCCGTCGCCCTTGGAGACGGTCAGCGGCCCGTCGCCGCCGTGATAGGCGCTGTCGCCATCGACATGGCCCTCGGAGCGTTTGAAATACGGCAGCACATCCGCATAGCTCCAGCCCGCGAGGCCGAGCTGGCGCCAGTGGTCGAAGTCGCTGGAATGGCCGCGCGCATAGACCATGCCGTTGATGGTGGAGGAGCCGCCAAGCACGCGCCCGCGCGGAATATAGATGCTGCGGTTGCCAAGCTGCGGTTCCGGCTCGCTGTCATAGCCCCAGTTGAACCGCATGTCGGTCATCAGGTCGCGGAATTTCAGCGGAATCTTGAGCCAGAGATGGCGGTCGTTCTTGCCGGCTTCCAGCAGCAGGACCTTGACGCTGGGGTCTGCGCTCAGCCGGTTGGCCAGCACGCAGCCGGCCGAGCCCGCGCCCACGATGATATAGTCGTAGCTGTCGCCGCGCGGCATCGCGCCTTCCTCCGGAAATGTTTTGTCAATTCCGTTTGATACGGGGGCGATCCGCCGTTTACAAGGAGGCGGATGGCGCGTTGCGGCTGGAATACGGCGGCCGTCATGGCTGTGCCCCGAACGTCGGCCCGCTGGGGCATGGCCGGCCGCTTCATTTTCCCAGAGGTCGCCAGCGAATAAGGATTTCGAGACATGACCAAAGCGATGCGCATTCACAGCCACGGCGGCCCGGAGGTTTTCGTCTGGGAGGATGTGGACGTTGCCGCGCCGGCCGCCGACGAGGTCCAGATCCGCCATACCGCCATCGGCATCAATTATTCCGATGTGAATGTGCGGCGCGGCGGCTTCTATCTCAAGCATCAGCCGAAGATGCCGCTGATCCTCGGCAACGAGGCCGCCGGCATCGTCGAGGCCGTGGGCGCGGGCGTGAGCGGCGTGAAGGTGGGCGACCGGGTCTGCTATGCCGGTATGCGCGGCGAATTCTTCGAGGACACCGGCGCCTATGTCGAGCTGCGCAACGTGCCGGCCGAGCGCGTGGTGCCGATCCCGGACGGCGTCAGCGACCGGCAGGCCGCGGCTATGATGGTGAAGGGCTTCACCGCCTCGCTCATCGTCAACCGGATCTGCACGCCCAAAGCAGGTGAGACGGTGCTGGTTCATGCGGCGGCGAGCGGCGTCGGCATCATCCTGGCGCAATGGGCCAAACATCTCGGCGCAACCGTGATCGGCACCGCAGGCTCGCAGGAAAAGGCCGACATCGCCAAGGCTCATGGCGTCGATCATGTCATCCTCTACCGGGAGACCGACTTCGTCGAAGCGGTGAAGACGCTGACCGGCGAGGGCGTGCAGACGGTCTATGACGGCGTTGGCAAGGACACCTTCATCAAATCCCTGCAATGTATCCGCCCGTTCGGCTTCGCGGTGAATTACGGCAACGCGTCAGGTCATGTGCCGCCGCTGGAACTGCTGCTGCTGGCGCCCAAATCCATCACCGTCGCCCGGCCGGGCCTGAGCAGCTACATCCGCAACGAGCAGGTGATGCGCACCGCCGCCGCGGAACTGTTCGATCTCGTCGCCCGCGGTGCGATCCGCATCGACGTCGCCCGGACCTACGCCCTGAAGGATGCGGCTGCTGCCCACCGGGAGATCGAGGAACGGGGCCAGGCCGGCTCCCTGCTGCTGATCCCCTGATCGGGCAGGGGCGGCCCGCCGGCCCGCCGCTTGACGGACAGTGGGCACGGGCGCATGGAAATGCTCATTCGTTCGTGCCCCCCGGAGGTTTCATGCGGACACAGGTTGGGATCATCGGCGCCGGTCCGGCCGGGCTGTTCCTGTCTCATATGCTCCACCGCGAGGGCATCGACTGCGTGGTTCTGGAAAGCCGCAGCCGCCCGTATGTGGAGGCGCGGGTGCGCGCCGGCGTGCTGGAGCGCGGCACCGTGGAGGTGATGCAGGACCTTGGCCTGCATGAGCGCATGATGCGCGAGGGCATGGTCGACGAGGGCCTCGACATGCGCTTCCGGGGCCACAACATCCACCTCAGCCTGACCGAACTCGCCGGCAAGAGCGTGATGATCTACGGCCAGCAGGAGGTCGTGAAGGACCTCATCGCGGCGCGGCTCGACGCCGGCCAGCCGCTGGAATTCGAAGCCGAGGTCACCGCTATCGACGGCCTGGACGGGGACCGCCCGGTGATCCGCTATCGCCAGAACGGCGAGGACAAGACGCTGGAATGCGATTTCGTCGCCGGCTGCGACGGCTATCACGGCATCGGGCGCAAATCCGTGCCGCAGGACAAGATCACGATCTACGACCGGCTTTATGATTTCGCCTGGTTCGGCGTGCTGTCACGTTCGCCGCCGATCGAGGACATGACCTATTCGAACCACGATCGCGGCTTCGCCCTGTGCAGCCGCCGCTCTCCGCAGGTGTCGCGCCTCTATGTGCAGGTGCCGGCGGACGAGGATATCGACGACTGGTCGGACGCCCGCTTCTGGGACGAGCTTCACGCCCGCATGTTCGACGAGGGCCGCACCGAGATCGTGGAAGGCGAGATCTTCCAGAAGGACATCGCGCGGCTGCGCGCCTTCGTTGCCTCGCCCATGCAGTATGGCCGGCTGTTCCTTGCCGGCGATGCGGTGCATATCGTGCCGCCGACCGGCGCCAAGGGCCTCAACCTCGCGGTGGCGGATGCCCGCGTCATGGCGCGCGGCTTCAGCGACTTTTACAAGAAAAAGTCCCGCGACCGGTTGAACCGCTATTCGGAAATCTGCCTGCGCCGGGTGTGGAAGACCGTGCGGTATTCCGTGATGATGACCGGCCTGCTGCATCCTTTCCCGAACCAGACGCCGTTCGAGCGCGAGTTGCAGCTTGCCGAACTCGATTATATCCGCGGCTCCCGCGCGGCGCAGACCACCATCGCGGAATCCTACGCCGGGCTGCCGTTCGAGGACGATTGAGTCGGGCGTCCCGGCCCAGGCTGGCAGAGGGACCAACGACAGAGTGTTCGTCTTTCAGACTGAAAATGGCCGGGTTCGTCCCGGCCATTTTTACGTCATGCGATGTTCAGGACCATGCGGCGGTGCGCAGCGCCGCCGAAATCGAAGTCCGGCACCGGACGCTCCGGATCACACGTCCACGCTGGCGGCGAGAGCGTTGTCCTGGATAAAGTTCTTGCGCGGCTCCACCGTGTCGCCCATCAGCTTGGAGAAGATGTCGTCGGCCTCGTCGACTTCCTTGATGCGGACCTGGAGCAGCGAGCGCACGTTGGTGTCCAGCGTCGTTTCCCAGAGCTGGCCGGGGTTCATCTCGCCGAGCCCCTTGTAGCGCTGAAGCGAGATGCCCTTGCGGCCTGCGGCCATCACCGCCTGGAACAGGCCGATGGGACCGTAGATCGGCGTCTCGTCGTCCTTGCGGCGCAGCACGCCCGGCCGCGCATAGTTTTCCTGGAGCGAGGGTGCATATTCGTCCAGCCACCGCGCATCGGCGGAGCCGAGCAGCGCGAGATCGATGGCGGTCGCGTCCTTCACGCCGCGCACGGTGCGTTCGAACAGGAAGCCTTCACCTTCGGTGAAGCTTCCGACCCAGCCGCGCTCGGTCTCCTCGCTGAGCACATCCAGCCGCCGGGCGATATCGTTCGCTGCCGCGTTGGCCGTCTCGGGGGTCTCGGCCACGCGGGGATTGAGCACGCCGGCGATGGCGGCCTGTTCGACCGTCTGGCGGTGATAGCGGCTGTGCAGGCCGTTCAGCACGCCGCGCA
This sequence comes from Xanthobacteraceae bacterium, assembly GCA_035556495.1. Classification (GTDB taxonomy): domain Bacteria; phylum Pseudomonadota; class Alphaproteobacteria; order Rhizobiales; family Xanthobacteraceae; genus CANKHJ01. The sequence goes on from DATMEW010000023.1 coordinate 35,571, forward strand.
CGATCCGCGCTTCCTCGACCGCGCGGCGCAGGTCGCTGCCGGCGCGTTCCTCGCCGCCCGCAAGCCGCAGCACCGCATCGTCGATGCCGGCGTCCATGAGATAGTCCTCAAGGCCGCGTTCGTCCTTGATATATTGCTCGGACCTGCCGCGGCTCACCTTATAGAGCGGCGGCTGCGCGATATAGATATGGCCGCGCTCGATCAGTTCCGGCATCTGGCGGAAGAAGAAGGTCAGCAGCAGCGTGCGGATGTGGGAGCCGTCCACGTCCGCGTCGGTCATGATGATGATCTTGTGATAGCGCAGCTTGTCGATGTTGAACTCTTCGCGGCCTATGCCGGTGCCCAGCGCGGTGATGAGCGTGCCGATCTCGGCGGAGGACAGCATCTTGTCGAAGCGCGCGCGCTCGACATTGAGGATCTTGCCGCGCAGCGGCAGCACGGCCTGGAATTCGCGGTTGCGGCCCTGCTTGGCGGAGCCGCCGGCGCTGTCGCCCTCGACCAGGAACAGTTCGGACTTGGCCGGGTCGCGCTCCTGGCAGTCGGCCAGCTTGCCGGGTAGCGAGGCGACATCCAGCGCGCCCTTGCGGCGCGTGAGTTCGCGCGCCTTGCGGGCCGCCTCACGGGCGGCCGCAGCCTCCACCACCTTGCCGACGATGATGCGCGCTTCAGTGGGATGCTCCTCGAACCACGCGCCCAGCGCCTCGTTCAGCACGCTCTCCACGACCGGCCGCACTTCCGAGGAGACCAGCTTGTCCTTGGTCTGGGAGGAGAATTTCGGGTCCGGCACCTTGACGGAAAGCACGGCCGTCAGGCCCTCGCGGCAGTCGTCGCCGGCAAGCGAAACCTTCTCCTTTTTCGACATGCTGTCGGCATAGGCCGTGACCTGCCGCGTCAGCGCGGCGCGGAAGCCGGCGAGATGGGTGCCGCCGTCGCGCTGCGGGATGTTGTTGGTGAAGCACAGCACCGTTTCGTGGTAGCTGTCGTTCCACCACAGCGCGGCCTCGACGGTGGTGCCGTCGCGCTCGCTCATCACCATGATCGGCGCGGCGATCAGCTCGGACTTGTTGCGGTCGATATACTTCACGAAGGCTTCGACGCCGCCCTCGTAGAACATCTCTTCCCGCTGCTCGACGGCATGGCGCATGTCCGCCAGCACGATGCGCACGCCGGAATTGAGAAAGGCGAGTTCGCGCAGCCGGTGCTCCAGCGTCGCGAAGTCGAACTCCACCATGGTGAAGGTTTCCGGGCTCGGCAGGAAGGTCACTTCCGTGCCGCGCTTGTCATGCGCGGCGCCGACCACGGCGAGCGGAGCGACCGCGACGCCATGGCGGAATTCCATCATGTGTTCCCTGCCGTCGCGCCAGATCGTCAGCCGCAGCAGCGCCGACAGCGCGTTGACGACCGAGACGCCGACGCCGTGGAGGCCGCCGGAGACTTTGTAGGCGTTGCCGTTGTCGTCGGTGTTGTTGAATTTGCCGCCGGCATGGAGCTGGGTCATGATGACCTCGGCCGCCGAGACCCCTTCCTCGGCATGGATGCCGGTCGGGATGCCGCGGCCGTCGTCGCGCACCGTCACCGAGCCGTCCGGATTGAGGCCGACGAAGACCTCCTTGGCGAAGCCCGCCAGCGCCTCGTCGATGGCGTTGTCCACCACCTCATAGACCATGTGGTGGAGACCGGAGCCGTCATCGGTGTCGCCGATATACATGCCCGGACGCTTGCGGACGGCGTCCAGCCCCTTCAGCACCTTGATCGAATCGGCGCCGTAATCCTCCGTCGCGCCGTGGGGCGGACGGTCTGGCAGGGGGGTGGCGGCCGACGAGTCGGACATGGGCAGGGCTTTCGAATCGCTCATCGTGCGGAATGAATCATCGGAATTGTGTGACATGAAAACGGGATGCCGTACAGGCCCCCAGACGCCCCTTTAATCTATTGATCCGAAAAGGATTTTTAAAGGTCTCGCGGTGCAAAAAACCGCGGCTTCCGCGCCGCCCTGCGAAACCCTCCTTCAGGTCCGGCGGACGGCCTGTCCGGGCGTGACGTCGAACAGCGCGGCGCGGCCGGAAAGGCCGGCGAAGGCGGCCGGGTCCGCCCCGGTCATCCAGACCTGGCTGCCGAGCCGCGCGACCTCGCCATAGAGCATGTCGCGGCGGCCGGGATCGAGATGGGCCACCACCTCGTCCAGCAGCAGGACCGGCGAAAAGCCGGTCATGTCCGCGATCAGGGCGGCATGGGCGAGAATGAGGCCGATCAGCAGCGCTTTCTGCTCGCCGGTGGAGGCGTCCGTGGCCGGAATGTCCTTCGGGGCGTAGCGCACCTTCAGATCGGTTAGGTGGGGGCCGTCCAGGGTGCGGCCGGCGGCGGCGTCGCGCGATCGGTTCTCCCGCAGAACGGCGCGGTAGCGATCCTCCACGGCGATGGCGGGCTCCCCGCCGGCCAGCGCGCCTTCCATCCAGCCGTCCAGCGTCAGGGCGGCGGCGGGAAACGGCGAATCCCGCCGCGCCGCCAGCGCCTCGCGCAGCCGCGCGACGGCTTCGGCCCGCATGGCGGCGACGGCCACGGCGAGTTCCGCCGTTTCGTGTTCGGCGGCGGC
>DATMEW010000024.1:0-46510 GCA_035556495.1 Xanthobacteraceae bacterium
TTGTAGATGTCGATGGAGCGCCGCGCGATGGCGAGGTCCGCAATCAGCGTCAGGCCCATGATGGCCTTGAACTCACCGCAGAATTCGGCGGATTCCTCGTTGCTGGCGGACATCAGGATCGGCGGATGCGGCCGCTGCCACGGCCGCGGCCAGAGCGAGATCGACGGATACTGATAATATTCGCCTTCCCAGCCGAACGGCTCCGGCTCGGTCCAGCATTTGATGATGAGCGAGACGGCCTCGCGCAGGCGGGCGCGGGACTCGTCGGCATTCACGTTATAGGCGATGTATTCATGCGGCACGCCGCGGATCAGCCCGGCGACCAGCCGGCCGCCGCTCATCACGTCCAGCATCGCATATTCCTCGGCCACGCGGACCGGGTTCAGCAGCGGCACGAGATTGCCCAGCATGGCGAGCTTGATATCGCGGGTGCGATAGGCCAGCGCCGAGCCGATCAGATTGCAATTGGCCATCAGGCCATAGGGGCTGAAGTGGTGCTCGTTGCAGCCGACCCAGTCGAAGCCGCATTGCTCGGCAAAGACCATGCTGTCGATATAGCCGTCATACAGCTCTTTGGCGCGCTGGGGCGAGAAGGAGGCGTTGCTGGCGGGCCACTGGCTCGGGGCCTCGTCGAGGTCGGTCCAGGGCATCAGGTGGAAATAACAGAATTTCATGGCATGTCCGCAGGTTGAAAGATGTATCCGGGCAGCGCGCGGCGGCGCGCTAGTCCGTCGGCAGGGCAGGCAGCCGGCCCGGCAGGACGCAGCTCGATCCGCCGTCGATGGGGATGACGGTGCCGGTCATGTAGCTTCCGGCGGGTGAGGCGAGCAGCAGGGCCAGGCCCTTGATCTCGTCGGGCTCGGCCAGCCGTTGCAGCGGCACACCCCCGGTGAAGAAGGCCGCGACATCCTTCTCGCGCTTGAGGCGGCCGCCCGCGATATTGGTGAGGAACGGGCCCGGCGCGATGGCGTTCACGCGCACGTTATAGGGCGCGAGGTCGACGGCCGCCTGCCGCACCGCATTGGCGAGCGCCGCCTTGGACGCGACATAGGCATAGCCGCAGACCGGCTCCGCGACGATGCCGGCGACGGATGTCGTAGCGACGATGGCGCCGCTTTTCTGGCGCTTCATGTGCCGGGCCGCATGGGCCATGGTTATCAGGTTGCCGGTGAGGTTGATGTCCACGACGCGGCGGAAGGCGTCCGCATCCACCTCGGTCAGCGTGCCGGAAGGATCGAGCGCAAAGCCGCGCCCGGCGCTGATGCCGGCGTTGGCGAAAACGATGTCGAGGCGGCCGTGGCGGGCCGCCCAGTCGTCGATGACGGTCCGGATCGCGTCGGTGTCGGCGATGTCCAGCACCTGCTGCGCAACGTCGCAGCCCAGCGTCCCCAGGCGCTCCACCTGCGCCGTGAGGCCGGGCTCGTCGATATCCGTCAACAGGACGGTCGCGCCGTTTTCCGCCAGAACCTCGGCATAGGCCAAGCCGAGGCCGCTCGCGGCCCCGGTGACGAGGGCGACCTGGCCCTGCACGTTGAACAGACGGTCCAGCCGCATTCGGCTCCCCCATGCCGTGTCTTCAGCCGGGCCGGTCTAGGCGTCAGCCTGCGGCTTGGCAAGCGGCTCCTGTGAGGGAGGAGGAGTGTGGGGACGGACCCTTTGTCTTACGGCTTTCGATCGCTATAGAGGGGCGGCCTGCCGGGAAAGCCGGTGGCCGGGGAGAGACAGGGAGTTCGAGGATGGCGGGACGCGAGACATTTGAAACGGTGGCAGGCTGCAAGACCCGCGTCATGCGCGGCGGCGGCAAGGGCGAGCCGCTGATCTTCCTGCATGGCGCCTCAGGCGCCAGCCAGTGGATTCCCTTTATGGACAAGCTGGCCGAGCAGTTCGACGTCTTCGTGCCGGAGCATCCCGGATTCGGCGGTTCCGACACGCCGGACTGGCTCGATAACGTCGGCGATCTTGCCTATTTCTATCTCGATTTCATGGACCAGCTCGGCCTGTCCGGTGTGCATCTCGTGGGCACATCCATGGGCGGCTGGCTCGCCAGCGAGATCGCCGTTCGCAACCAGACGGCGCTGGCCTCGCTCACGCTGGTCGCGCCGGTGGGCATCCGGCTGAAGGGCGTCCGCAAGGCGGATATCTTCCTGCTCTCTCCCGAGGAGACCGTTCGCCACCTGTTCCACGATCCGAAGCTGGTCGAGATGGCGCTGTCCCGCACGCCCTCCGAGGAGGAACTGGATATCGCGGCGAAGAACCGCCTCATCATGGCCAAGCTTGCCTGGGAGCCGCGGCTGTTCAACCCGCATCTCCACAAGTGGCTGCACCGCATCACCGTGCCGACCCAGATCGTCTGGGGCGAGAACGACAGGATCGTGCCGGCGGCCTATGGCCCTGAATTCCAGCGGCTGATTCCGGGCTCGAAGCTCGAAATCATTCCGGAATGCGGCCATGTGCCCCATACCGAGAAGGCGGATGTCCTCGCTGCCAAGATCATCTCCCATGCCAAGGCGTCCGCGTAATGAAGTTCCATTTCTTCCATCTGATGCCGTATGCGGATCTCGATCCGGACTACGATAAGAAATATGACTCGGCCTGGATCACGCTGCCCAACAGCTACTACGATCCGCAGAAGGGCCATGCGCTCTACAACCGCTATCTCGACGAACTCGAACTGGCGGATCAGCTTGGCTTCGACGGCATCTGCGTCAACGAGCATCATTCCAACGCTTACGGCCTGATGCCGATTCCCGGTGTGATGGCCGGCGCGCTGGCGCGGCGCACCAAGAACGCCAAGATCGCGGTGCTCGGCCGTGCGCTGCCGCTGCTCAACAATCCGGCAACGGTGGCGGAGGAATTCGCCATGCTGGACGTCATCACCGGCGGCCGGCTCATCGCGGGCTTCGTGCGCGGCATCGGCGCCGAATATCATTCGTGGGGCGTCAATCCGGCCTTCTCCCACGAGCGTTTCCACGAGGCCCATGACCTCATCATCAAGGCATGGACCGAGACCGGCCCGTTCCCTTACGAGGGCAAGCATTATCACTTCGAATATGTGAACTGCTGGCCGACGCCCTATCAGAAGCCGCATCCGCCGATCTGGATTCCGTCGCAGGGCAGCCGCGAGACCATCGAATGGGCGGCGGATGCCTCGCGCAAATACACCTATCTGCAAACCTTCAGCCCGATCGCGGCGCTGGCGCATTTCATGAAGCTGTATGAAGAGGCCGCCGCCAAGCAGGGCTGGACCGCCACGCCGGAATACAAGGGCTGGTCGGTGCCGACCTATTGCGCGGAGACCGACGAGAAGGCCTATGCGGAAGCCAAGCCGCATATCGAGGCCATGCTCAACAAGTTCCTGCGCATGCCGCCGGAGATGCTGCTGCCGCCGGGCTATCAGTCGCTGGCGTCCAGCAAGGCAATCCGCTCCGCCAAGAAGTCGATCAGCGAGAAGCAGACGATCGATACGGTGATCGAGAAGGGCATGTTCCTGTGCGGCAGCCCGGCAACCCTGCGCGAGAAGATCGAGAAGGCCCAGGACGAGATTGGCTTCGGTCAGTTCCTGAGCGTGCTCCAGTTCGGCACGCTGCCGCATGATCTCACGGTCAAGTCCACGACGTTGTTCGCGGAAGAGGTGATGCCGTATTTCCGCCGCAAGAGCGCGGCGGGGCAGGCGGCAGCTCAATAGTCTGTACACTTCCGGCCGCGCGGCCGGTTCATGCCGCCATTGGACGCCCCGCCTTGTGCGGGGCGTCTTTTTATGCAGGCGCTATTTTCAGGGCCTCGCTACGACGCGGCGATATCAGGCGAGCGCCGGCCGGTGAGAGAACAGCGACAGCGCGGGATGGAAATAACGGTCGTCGCGGATGACATGCGCCCACCGTTCGATGAAGAAACGGCGTTCCTTGTCATAGACCTTGTAAGGCTTCACCTGAAAACCGCGGCTGGCGGATTGCAGGTGGCAGAGCACGGACTCCGGTGTCCAGAGCGTCGTCAGCCCATGCTCCGCGGCGCGCAGGCACAGGTCGATATCGTTGAGTTCGACCGGCAGGTTCTTGGCATCGTATCGGCCGATGGCGTCGAACTTGCGCCGCTCGATGGCGACGCAGGCGCCGGTGACGGACGAGACTTCGTGCGGCACGGTCAGCCGGCCCAGATAGCCGGGAATGTCCGCCGCCTCGCCGCGATAGATGTGCCCGGCGATACTGCCGAGGCCGAGCACGACGCCGGCGTGCTGGATGCGGCCGTTCGGAAACAGCAGCTTGGAGCCCACGATGCCGACATCCGGCTCCTGCGCCAGCGCGACCAGGGGCTTCAGCCACTGGTCGTTGAGCATCACGATGTCGTTGTTGAGAAACAGCAGCATCGGCGCGTCGCTCGCTGCCGCGCCATCGTTGCACAGGGCGGAATAGTTGAACGGCCCCGGCCGGTGCAGAACCGTGTAGCGCGGGTTCGTTTTCAGTTGTTCGATCAGCGCCAGTGCCTGCTTGTCGATGGTGCCGTTGTCGACCAGGACGACCTCGAAGTCGGGATAGTCCGTCAGCGTTTCCAGCCCTTCCACGCATTTGGCGAGCAGCCTGGGATGGTCGCGCGTGGGAATGACGATGGCGACCTTGGGAAGCGGCATTGTCGCGGCCTCCGTCCGCGGGCTCGCGGCTGACGCGGTGGCGGGCCGGGGCGGGCAACTGCACAGGACGCGGCGGATGTGCCGGATCGTGGCGGGCGTGCCTTGCGCGCAGACGGCAGCCAGAATGCCATCGTGATTCATGGCGAATGCTTCGGCGCTTTCCGCCATCGCACCGTCAACGCCGGCGATTTTCAGAAAGACGCCGTCACTGAGATAGCCGGTGCGCGCCTGAAAGCGCGGACTCCAGACCGGCTTGAAGCGGGGTGCTGCCACCTGGCCGGAAGGCGGCAGCGTGTCCTCGTCGCCATAGAGAACGATCGCCTCCGGTGCGCGATGGGCCACATCGGCCACGACGGCAAGGGCATAGGGCGCGAGGCGGGTACCGGGCCGGACGCGGCTGACGAGATCGTTTGCAGCCATCTCCTGCAAGTCGCCATCCACCGTGATCCGGCCGTCATCGCCTGTGAGACCGGACAGGGCAGGCGACAGGGGACCTTCATGGCTTCCGGTTATCGTCAGCCGCCAGCGCGGGTAGACCTGTGCCTGAAGGCTGGCGATGGTGGCCGCGACGGCCTGCGGCGTAGCTCCTCCTGCCGGCATCACCAGATGAAAAGTGGGGCCCTCGGCCCAGTCGAAACGGGGGCGGTCGAGCCCCTCCGGCTCCCATGCGCGCAGCATGGCCTTGCGCCATGCGGCATAGCCACTGAGCGGCGTCGCCGTGGCGGCAAAGCGCAGCGTCTGCCAGGCTTCGCGATGGGAGCCGATCAGTTTGGCCCCGAAGGCCCAGGGCAGCCAGGCGGGATCGAAGCCCAAGCCGCGCCGGATCATCCCGACCCGGGAGACCGGGGCGATCCCGTCGATCCTGAACCCGAAACGGCCAAGGTCGGCGACCGGGCTGATGGCGATGCGCTGCGTCTTGTCCGGAATGCGGCCGATCCATGCGCCACGGCCGAACACCGGCCCGTTCATCGGTTCGGTGACAGCGGTGCCGTCGGCCAGTTCGAAACGGATCAGCGGCCGCACCGGATCGTCGAAGAAACTCGTGCTGTAGACGATGCGGACCCACCGCCCGCCCGGAGCCCATGCCGCCTCCGGCACGTCGAGCCAGCAGGGCGTGGCGGTGGCGAGCCAGCCCTCGGCCTTGCGGGAAGCGCCGGTCCGGGCCGTCAGGTCGATGGCGGTTCCGCCCGGGAGCAAGGGTTTCATCATGGGGGTCCGGGAGGCAGGGCCTGAAAAGCCGGTGGGCTTTGCTGCATCGGCATTTAGATGGGACGAAGGCGCCGGTGCAACGGCCGGGCGAATCTCATATTGCAGGCATGGCGGGGCATGGAGGCGTTTTTGCGCCATCTTTGCCCCTTATGTCACGCCGCTTCTGATGTTTAACCTTCTGTCACAAGTGACTTTTTTCGGTTGAAGAGCTAGAAGACGCGGATGCGCCCGATCCTCAGGATTCCGGATTTGCGGGAGAAGTCGGCGGCCTTCACGGCGACGCTGCCGGACCGGCTGTTGCGAGGCTGGCGGCCGGGCCTGCGCCGCCCGTTGGCGCTGCCCCGCGGGGGCATCAACCTGTTCCGGCTCAGCTTTCTGGTGCTGGCGGTGGTGCCGGCGGTGCTGGCGTTCGTTTATTTCGCGCTGATCTCTTCGCGCGAATATGTCTCCGAGGCGAGGTTCACCATCCGCGCCGGCAACGAGGCGCGGTCCGCCGTGTCGGATGTCGTTTCGGCGGTGACGGCATCCTTCGGCGGCGCGCCGAAATCCACCACGCAGGATATCTTTATCGTTGCGGACTACATCCGCAGCCGCACCATCGTTCAGGATGTCGGCGGCAAGCCGCTGATGACGTCGCTCTATTCCCGGCCGGAGATCGACTGGCTGTCGCGCCTCGATCCCGACGAGACCGCCGAGGGCATCTGGAAATACTGGCGGCGCAAGGTCGGCGCCGTGATCGACACGCCATCCGGCGTCATTACGGTTTCGGTCCGTGCCTTCCGGCGCGAGGATGCAAACCTCCTTGCGCAGCTCATCGTCCGCCGCAGCGAGGCGCTGGCCAACGAGATTTCGGAGCGCAGCCGCCGCGATGCGCTGAACCGGGCCGAGCGGGAGATCAAGCTGGCATCGGACCGGCTGGAAAAGGCCCGCGCCGTGATGCTCGCGTTCCGCAACGAGAATAATCTGATCGATCCCGCCCTCAGCGCCAAGGCCACCAGCGAGACGCTTGCCAAGCTGACGCGCGAGAAAATCACGCTCGAATACAACAAGGCGAGCATTTCCGGTGCGCTTCAAAAGGATTCTCCGACCCTCCGGGTTCTCAACGCGCAGATCGACGCGCTGGACCAGCAGATCGCCAAGGTCCAACTGGAACTGACCGGCAGAAGCGAGGATGGCGCGCTGTCTGGCCGTATTGCCGGCTACGAGAGCCTTCAACTGGCCGTCGAGTTCGGGGAGCGGCTTTATACCATCGCCCAGGCCAGCTATGAGAAGGCCCGCGTCGAGCAGGAGAAGCAGCAACTCTATCTGGTCACGGTGGAGAATCCGAGTATTCCCGAGCGGGCGAGCTATCCCCGGGTTTTCCTCGATACCGCCCTGATCTTTGCGGTATGCCTCGTTATCTGGTCGATGCTGGCGCTGCTGGTGGCCTGGATCAGGGATCATGCGGGCGGGTAGGGCAAAGCTCCGGGGGCTCCGCCTCATCTGTCTGGAAGCCGGCCGGCCATCGCGGGGTGAGATCGTCTGATGCTGTTCCATATGGAAGTGGTGCCTGGACCGGCCATCCAGGGATGGGTGTTGCCGAACAATCCGTCCGGGGTTCCCCGTGTCACCATTGCGCATGGCGACAAGCTCATCGAGTTCGAGGCGAATATCCTGCGCACGGACCTGCGCGATCGCGGCATGCACGACACCGGCATGGCCGGTTTCCATATCACCGAGGAGGTGATCCCCGACCTTCCCGCCGTGATAAACGATGTCGAGATCCGGGATGTCGAAACCGGCGCGCTTCTGTTCCGCCAGTTCGATCCACAGAAGCATGTCCAGCAGAAGGTGTTCCGGTTTGAGCTTCAGGCGATGCCCCATGCGCAGACCGAGGCGCTGTTCGCCCAACGTTTCGCGCTGAGCTATGGCGGCATCGAGCGGCAATCCTTCGACACCTTGTTCGGCATCCTGAACAACCCCGCTGCGGTATCGCTCTACGCCTGCGGCCGGCCGAGCTTCCAGCGCTACGAGCAGTTATTTCGCGAACGCGACTTCAAGGTGCTTGCGCTGCTGCGTGACCCGTTCGAGGAGATGGCCGAGCGGCTCCTGTTCGTGCGCTATGCCGCAAGTCCGGAAGCCCCGCCGTTTCTGGCCGATCACCTCTCGGGGCTGGAGCCGCTGGCCGAGTTCGTCAAGCCGATCCGGTTCGACGATCTGGAATCGATCCGCTCCGCTTTCAACCGTATGAGCGACGAGCAGCGGGCCGCGCTCTCCAATCCGCTCGTGAAGGCGCTGGCCTGCGGCCCCGATGAGCCGCCTAAAAGCGGCCATGTCGAGATCGCATTGTCCAAGCTGGCGCGGATGAGCCTGGTCGGCCTTCGAAGCCGCTTCAACGAGTTCAAGGCGGTCCTGCCGGAGGTGATCGGCGAGGACATTCTGGGCGGTCACACGCTGACGACGATTTCCTGGGTCGAGCGCCTTGCGCGGGATCTGCGGCAGGTGCGTGCCGCCAAGAATGTGGTGTCCATCGACCTGGATCTCTACGGCCTTGCGGCGGAGGCGGTGGAGGATGTGATCGGGCCGCCGCAGACGACGGTCGAGGTGGTCGGCGCGTAGCGGCTTCGAATGGCGGAACAGGCGCGCAGGCTGCCGGCGCGGTCCGGTGAACGGCGATGATAAAGTTCGATCAGGTTCTCAAATTCTACAGAATTCGCGGGCACAGGAAGGTCGTCCTGAACTATGTGTCCATGAATTTCGAGCCGGGTTACAGCTACGGCATTCTCGGGGTGAACGGGGCGGGCAAGTCCACCCTCATGCGCCTCATCGCCGGCGCGGAGCTGCCCAACAGCGGGCGGATCCAGCGGACCATGCGGGTGTCCTGGCCGCTCGGTTTCGCCGGCGGGCTGCATCCCGGCCTGACCGGCAAGGAAAATGTCCAGTTCATCGCCCGGACCTACGGCGAAAACCCTAGGGAAGTTGTTGATTTCGTGGAGGATTTTGCGGAGATCGGCCCCTACATCAACGCCCAGGTGAAAACATATTCGAGCGGCATGATCGCGCGCGTGGCGTTCGGGCTGTCCATGGCCATCAACTTCGACTGTTATCTGATCGACGAAGTCATGGGTGTCGGCGACGCCCGCTTTCAGGCCAAGTGCAAGGCGCAGTTCGATCGGCGCAAGGAATTCTCGGACGTGATCATGATTTCTCATGACCCCCTCACGATTCGGCAGTATTGTGAGCGGGGCGTGGTGCTCGCGGACGGTCAACTCCATTTCTTCAATCAGGTTGACGATGCTATCGACCTGTATAGACGCATCAACATGTGATCGCGCGGTCTGATCTCACGATGTCCGACACTCGGGTCGAAACTTCCAGCATAGGCGCTGCCCGGCATGGCGGCGTGACCGCCGGCAAGCCGCAGGCGGAACTGATCGCGCAGTCGCTGAAGACCATTGCGCGCCGGTCCCGCAAGAACGGCTCCTGGGTTGCGCCGGGCGGTAATCAGCGTCGCTGGCAGCGGGTGTTTCCCCGCGCCGTGATCGGCGCCTTTGTGGCCCTGGTTCTGACCCCGAATATCCTCTCCAGCGTCTACCTCGCCTTTATCGCGTCTGACCAATACGTCTCCGAGACGCGCTTTGCCGTGCGCGGCGGCGAGCGTGGACCGCTCGACGGGCTTGGCGGTCTGATGGGCATGCAGTCCATCGAGCGGTTGCAGGATTCCATGATCGTGTCGGACTACATCAAGGGCCGCGCGCTGGTCGAGGAAATGGACAAGAGCGTGGGCCTGCGCCAGATGTTCTCCGGGCCGGCGGTCGATCTCTTCTCGCGCTTCGATCCGACGGATTCCATCGAGGAACTGGTCAGCTACTGGCGCTGGAAGGTGAGTGTCAGCATCGACTCGATGTCGGGCATCATCACGGTTCTGATGCGCAGCTTTTCGCCGGAAGACTCGTTGAAAATCTCCCAGGAGATCATACGCCTCAGCGAGCGGCTGGTGAACGACCTTTCCGAGCGTTCGCGGCAGGATGCGCTGCGCCTTGCGCAATTCGAACTGACGCGGGCGAATGAAAACTTCCAGCAGAAGATCGGCGCTATGCGCGAGTTGCGGGAGAGCGAGGGCGTGCTGGATTCGGCCAAGACCAGCGAGGTCATGACCCAGACGCTGGGGGACCTCAGGCTTGAATTGATAAAGCTGGAACAGGAATATTCCGCCCAGCGCCGTTCGCTGTCGCCGACCTCGCCGCAGCTCAAGGTGCTGGAGGCGCGGATCGAGAGCATGCGGGAGCAGGTCCGCAAGTTCGAGGCGCAGATGACCACCTCCCCGGGGGGGCGCCCCGGCGACGGCAGGGCCCTGTCCCAGACCATCAGCCAGTTCGATATCCGCCGGCTGGAGCGGGATGTGGCCGAGAAGCAGTATATCGCAGCCGCCGCTGCCTATGAGCGGGCCCGCGTCGAGACCGAGGCCCAGCATGTCTATCTGGCGACATTTCTCCAGCCGGTGATGGCGGAGGAGGCGCTTTATCCCAAGCGCCTGTTGATCTGGTCGATCATTCTGGTCACGTCCCTGCTGCTCTGGGGCGGCGGAGTCGGCGCGGCCGTGCTGATTCGCGACCACGTGGCGCTTTGACGGCGCGCAGTCTCCATCCGTCGCTGGAAAGTCTAGAAACAGGGAAGTTAACCGGTTCGGAACTTCCTATATTGTGCAGCATTCGATTCTACTTTATCCCGTGCCCATATCTGCTTGTTTTCTGTTTGGAACTGTTAAACGATCTGGCGCGGGTCGATCGTGCGCCAGCCGGTTGCGCTTGACATGCCCGCACGCCGCGGGTGTGCCACCTTAAATGTGAGTGTCATATTTCCGCGGCAATGAAACGCAATAGCCTTGGCCTTCAGCCCGTCCGTCGAACTCCCCTCCATTCTCAGGCCCGCGATGAAAATTGCTATCGACTGTTTCAATTTTGTTGGAATGGACGGCGGAAGTGGAGGTGCGGGCGCCTATATCCTGTCGCTGATGCAGCATATTCCGGCGCATGCGGACATGACGATCGTCTGTTCGGCTGGCAATCGGGACATCTTCAATGAACTGATCGAGCAGCATCCCGGCGTCGACGCCGTGGTTGCGCCGGAGTTTCATGCCGTTCCTCATGTCGTGGCGGGACAGGCGGACCTGCTCTACGCGCCCTTCACCGAAATCTATCGTGACATTCCTGAAGATGCGCCTCCGGTCGTGACGGCGATCCACGATCTCCAGCACCGCAAGCTGCCGGGTTTCTTTCCGCTCGAAGAGCGCCGCCACCGGGACGCGATGTTCCTCGATGCGGCGACCCGTGCAGGCGGCATCGTGACCTTTTCCGAAATCGAGAAGAACAACATTCTCGAAGCCTATGCGCCATCGGCACCCATCGGCGTCGTGCCTCATGCGCCCTTCATGATCGATGACGTGGAGGCCCGCTATGGGGCGGCCTTGCAGAATGCCAGGCCGCCTTCCGAACGGCTCGGGCGTTATCTGTTCTATCCGGCCGTCGATTGGCCTCATAAAAATCATATGCGCCTTCTTCAGGCGTTCGAGATGCTCGTTGCCGTTCACGGCATGAAGGATCTCAAGCTCGTCTTGTCGGGAGCCTCCTGCGTCGAACCGCGGACCCAGCATTACAAGGAGTTTCTCAGCAGCTCACCAATGGCGGAACGGATCGTCCATCTCGGCTTTCTGTCATCGCGCCAGCTTTATCAGCATATGAAGCACGCTGCGGCGGTGGTGTTTCCGTCGCTCTATGAAGGCTTCGGCATCCCGGTGCTCGAGGCGATGAAGCTGGGTACGCAGGTTTTCGCGTCAGATCTGCCGGTGTTTCGTGAGTGGTTCGATGGCCGCTATATTCCGCTCAGCGAGCCGCTGAATGCCGGTCTCATGGCCCGGGAGCTGGCGGAGGGGCTTCAGGGCCGGCAGAAGGGCGCGGGCGTGGTTCCGCTGGCCGACCGGTTCAATGCGCAATCCATGACGCGGGATACGCTGAAATTCTTCGAACAGGTCGTGCGCAGCCGCCGGACGCCGGTTCGGGCCGAGCGCCGCATGACGCCGCTCGCCAGCCGTCCCGCCTCCCGTGTCGTGACCCTGCTCGATCTTTCGCAGGCGTCTTCCGCCGAGATCGAGCGGTACGCCGGACTGATCGAACAGCGCGCCAGGGCCGCCGCGGGGTTCCGGCACCGCTTTGCCATGCTGCTCCCCGCAAAGCAGACTTTCGCCAGCCGGGGCGGTCTCATCGATGCGGTCTATGCTCCGGCGGTGGCGGATGCCCGGCGGCTGGCGCTTGCGATTTCCGATTATGCCGCCCTGCTGGCGGACGCGGAATGCATCCATGTCCTGCCGGAGCAGGATGCCGCGCGCCGTCTGGCCGAGCCGCGCTTTTTCGATGACGTGGCGGCGCTGGCGAGTTCGCTTGAAAACGAGGACGATGTCGTTCTGCCGGACGAAACGGCGGAGCAGGATCTCGCTGATCTGGTCGGACGTCTCATGCAGGATTCCACACAGTCCACGCGCAGCGCAGGCATCGAGTTCGTCTCCGCGCCCGCGCGTGTCGCGCGCGCGATCGCCTCGCCGTTCTCCTCGCTGTTTCTGGCGGAAGCCTCCTTCAGGCGCGCGGCCAGGGTAGCGAAGCCGAAATTCGCCTTTGTCGAGCCGCAACTGCGCGGCCATGTCGGCCATTTCTTCTCCGTCGTGTCGAGCATCTGCGGCTGCGCGCAGGAACTGGATTTCGAGCCCATCGTCGGCGCGCATATGGATTACCAGCCCGCAGCGGGGCTGCGCTTTCCTGTGGATTCCGGCTTCTCCTCCTATGCCTCGCCGGAAGGCGATGCGGCCTCGGCATCGATATTCGCGCGAGAGCTGGAACGCTTCATCGAGCGCAACAACATCGGCGCCGGCGACTATGTTTATCTTCATATGCCGTCGCCCTATCTCATTCTCGGCGCGCTGGAATATGTGAACCGCGCAAGCGAGCCGCGCCTGCCGGTATTTCTGATCCGGGTGTGTTCGACCGATGAATCGTTCCAGTGGTTCGGCCTGAAGATGAGCCGGATCTTCGAAGCAGCGGCGGAACTCGGCGCGCGCCGCAACAATTTCAGGGTCTTCGTCGAGTCGAAGCCGCTTCAGACCTATTTCGAGAAGCGGACGGGCATCTCCTTCCCCGTGCTGTTCAACCCCATCACGCCTGAAATGCAGATCGTGCGCACGGCGCGCACCGCGCGCAGGTCCGACCTCAAGCGCGTGGTGTTCGGCTATTTCGGCGAGGCGCGTGAGGAAAAGGGCTTCCTGCTGCTGCCGGCCATCATCGAGAATGTGATCGCCGAACTGGGACCGAAGGCGGTGCAGTTTCTCGTTCAGGTTTCGGCCAACCAGAACAACCGCACGCCAGCGTTGCAGACGGCGGTGGCCCAGGTCCGCAAGATCGCCGAGAAATACCGCGACGCGGGGACCATCCGGATTCTCGAGTCCGTGCCTGACATGTATCGCTATTACGAAGCGATCGGCTCCTGTCATGGTCTGATCCTGCCGTATGATCCCAAGCCCTATGCGATCCGCGGCTCCGGCGTGGCGCTGGAGGCGCTGGCGCTGGGCACCGTCGCCATCGTGTCGGCAGGCTCTGACATGGCGACGACCTTCGCCGGCGGCGGCTGCATCGTTTCGGAAAGCTATACGGCCGCCGGCATGGCGAAAGCCTGCGTGGCTTTCGTCCGCGATGCGAAGCGCCATCTCGATGCGGCCTGGGCGCGGATGGACGATCGCGCCATGTTCCGGAACGAGAAGGAGTTCATGCAGGCGCTGGTGACACCGGTCGCCGAGAGAGCCGCGCGCAAGCCGGTTTGTGTCTGGATCGGCAACGACGTGCTGGGGCAGGGGTGCAGCTCGGTCTATGCCAGCCAGCGCGAATTCCTCCGCCAGGCCGGCTACGAGATTTACAACGTGTTCGTGCCCTGGCCGGAGGAGCATCCGCATTCGGACGTTGCTCTGGAAAAATATCTCTCCACGACCGCTTTGGGCTGGCGTGAGGATGGCTATGATTTCGGCTGCTATTCCTGGACGCTGAACCAGACGGAAAGTCCGGAGCGGACGCGCGTGCTGGACGCGCTGCGGCGCGGCGCCGATACGCGGCTGCTGCACCGGCTCAACCAGTTCAACACGCTGCCGCAGTCGTTGCTGTCCTTCCTGCGCAACCGCAAGGTGGACCGGATCGTTCTCAATTATGTCCATCTCGATCCCGTGCGGCGGATGATCGATGCGGAAGCGCCCTATGTGCTCGAAACCCACGACATTCAGGCCGAGCAGCATGCCATCCGCAATTCGCGGCCCCTCAACCTCGAGGAGGTCGACTGGGAGCTCGATCGCGTCGTGCAGGCCGACCATGTGGTGGCGATTTCCGCGCATGAGGCGGATCGTTTCACGGAATTCGATACGTCTGCGAAGGTCTCCTGGCTGCTGCCGCCGCCGCGCGAGCCTGCACGCCGGTCGGCAGTACTCGCCCCGCAGCCCTGGCTGACGCCGGCGGCTCTGGAGGTATGGCTCAAGCGGCCCGATCTTCAGGCGGAATTCGACCTGCTGTCGCCGGAAGCGCTGGAAAACTATTTCCGCTGGACCGTCCTGAGCGGCCGCTTCGAGAAGGGGGCGGACTTCCGTTACTCCGACAGGCAAGTGGCTTTCGCGCAGGCATCGCGCAAGGATGGCGGGCTGCCCCGCTTGCAGGAGTGGATCTGGGAATCGCGTCCGGATGTGCAGCAGGTGTTTCCGGAGCCTGCTGGCAAGAATCGCGCCGGCTTTGCCAACTGGTTCGCGAACCATGCGCCCGCCGAACACAGCCTCGGCCCGTCCGGGACGCTGCCGGTTTCGGGCAAGGCCGATGCAGACGTTTCGCTTCGGCTTCTCGAAGCGCTGGTCATGGCGCGCCCCCGGGCGATGATGGATGGGGACGGTATCCGCGCTCATGAAGACTGGCTGCGCGAGGGTGAGGCCATCGACGTGCTGGTGGTCGGCAGCGATCATCCCTCCAACGTGCAGTCCATCCGCTGGTTCGTGGAACAGGTCGTCCCGGAGTTGCCGCGCACGGCGAAGATCTGCATTGCCGGCCGCGTGGCGCATGCCCTCGATGTCGCGACGCCGGCCAATGTCGCGCTGCTTGGCGAAGTGTTCTCGCTGGACCCGCTTTATGCGGTGACGCGGGTCGTGGCCGCCCCGGTCATCTATGGGACCGGCGTGCCGATCAAGGTGCTCGATGCGATCATGCAGGATCTGCCGCTCAGCACGACAGAGCTTGTCGACCGCGGCACGCGCCTTGCGTCGGCGGGCTTCCCGCTGGCCGTGACGGCGCAGGACATGGTGGCCGATATCACCGCCTTGCTGGGTTCGGAAAAGGCATGGGCCGCGCGGCGCGACCTCGGCCGCAAGTACAAGCGCAAGTTCCTGACCCGCGATGTCTATTTTGCGGCATGGGCCGGAATGCTGGACGGCAAGGGGGTGAGGAACGGCCGATCGACGGGCTGGAACTGGCTGCGCGGCCGCGGATCGCGGGCGGCCCAGTGAACACGGTTCATATCAGCGGATATTCTCCATGACGGACAAGATCATCCCGGTGGTGATGTGCGGCGGAGCCGGGACACGGCTCTGGCCTTCGTCGCGCGAAAGCCGGCCCAAGCAGTTCCTGCCCCTGATGGGGGATCTGTCCACATTCCAGCAGACGCTGATGCGCGTGAAGGACCCGGAGATTTTCGGCCGGCCCGTGGTCGTCACCAATGCGACCTACCGGTTTCTCGTCGCCGAGCAATTGTCCAAGATCGGGATCGAGGCCGATATCGTGCTGGAGCCCAGCCGCAGGGACTCCGGCCCCGCCGTGGCGGCCGCGGCTGCCTTCGTGACGCAACGCCATGGCGACGCTGTGATATGCGTGCTGGCGGCCGACCATGTGATCCATGACGTGAGCGGCTTCAGGGCCAACTGCAAGGCGGCTGCATCGGCGGCCGAGCGGGGCTATCTCGTCACCTTCGGCATCCGGCCGGATCGCGCCGCCGTCGAATATGGTTACATCAAGCCGGCGCAGGACATCGGCAACGGGGTGAACGAGGTTGCCCAGTTCGTCGAGAAGCCGGACCTTGCGACGGCGCAAAGCTACGTCGAACAGGGTTTCCTCTGGAATTCGGGCAATTTCGTCTTCCGCGCCGATGTCGTTTTGGACCAGTATCGCGCGGCCGATCCCGACAGCGTCAACGCGGTGTCCCATGCCGTTGAGCATGCCGAACACGCGCTTGGCTTCACCAGCCTTGACGAAGAGGCGTTCAACAGGGCTCGCGCCATTTCCTTTGACTATGCGGTGATGGAGCGCACGCAGAAGGCTGCCGTGGTGCCGGCTTCGTTCGGCTGGTCGGATGTCGGATCGTGGGATGCGGTCTGGTCGCTGAGCGACAAGGACGATGCCGGCAATGCCGGCGGGGCCGACGATCTGTTCATGTCCAGCGAGAATTCCTATGTCTCGTCCAACGGCGCCAAGGTCGTTCTGCTCGGCATGAAGAATGCGGTCGTCGTGTCCGAGGGGGACTCGATCCTCGTGGCGGACCGGGAGTGTCTTGCGGATATGAGGGGCGTTGTCGCGGCGGTGCGGGAATCCGCGCCCGCGCTGGTGCAGGATCATGCCAAGGTGCTGCGCCCCTGGGGCTCCTACCAGACGCTCGACCGCGGTTCGCGCTTCCTCGTGAAGCGCATCGTCGTCAAGCCGGGCGGGCGGCTTTCGTTGCAGATGCATCATCATCGCGCCGAACACTGGGTGGTGGTGCGCGGAACGGCGAAGGTGACGATCGACGACAGCGTCGTGATGCTGCGCGAGAACGAGTCGACCTATATCCCCATGGGCTCGGTCCATCGGCTGGAGAATCCCGGCAAGATCGACCTTGAGTTGATCGAGATTCAGTCCGGCAGCTATCTGGAAGAGGACGACATCGTCCGCATCGAGGACGAATACCGCCGGACATGAGTGCGGGTGTCGCGCCTCAGCGCGCGGCCTGCCGGGTGGATGCGGCGCGCGAGCCGCGATAGTCTTGCGCCATGACGCAATCCGATCAGCAGGCGGAGCCTGAGTTCGACGAATCCGGCTATCTTGCCGCCAACCCGGATGTGGCCTCCGCGGTGGCGCGGGGGGATATCGCGTCGGGCCATGCGCATTGGGCTGCTTTCGGCCAGTCCGAGGGACGGGCGCTGCATCTGCCGCCGCTGCCCGACGGCTTCGATGAGACCGATTACCTTGCGCTCAATCCGGATGTGGAGGCGGCCGTTGCGACCGGGGAGATGCCGTCCGGTGCGTATCACTGGCAGCATTTCGGCTTCCGGGAGGATCGCGACTGGCGCCTTGAGAAAGCCGAAGAAATCCAGGATCCGGATTTCGACGAGATCGCCTATCTGACAGCGAATATCGATGCCGCCTGCGATGTCGCGGACGGCGTTTTCTCAACCGGCTATGCGCATTGGATCGCGAACGGGCGGCGGGAGGGTCGCGCCCTGCGCCCCGAAATGCCTGCGGTCGATCCGGAACGGCCGGTGCCACGGGACCGGCGGGATTGGCTGGCCATTCTGGGCCGGTCGCTGCCGCAGGAGCATCCGCTGACGGCGGACAAGATTCAGGCGTTGTGGCGCGCCTTCGATGCGGCCGGCTATCTCGCGCTTTACCGTGATGTCGGGCGTCTGCGTGATGTCGGCGCGAAGAAGGCGTTCTGTCATTGGGTGCGTCATGGTTTCGGCGAAGGCCGTGCGCTGCCGGGCACGGAGGTCTTTCGCCGCAATCGGCATGCGACAACGACCGCCGCGTTCACCCATGTGAACTATGTCGGCTTTCTGACGGAAACCTCCGGCCTTGCGGCGGCTGCTCGGGCGAATATCGCCGCGCTGCGTGCTTGCGGCGTCGATGTGCGCGCCATCGGCATCCGCCATGTCGAGGGTGGTTTCCGGCCGGACGATCCGGCCATGCTGGAAGCCGCTGGCGATGGCATCAATCTCTTCCACATCAATGCCGATCACTGCTTGCGCTTCTTTCTCGGATGCGGAGAGCGGTTCCTCTCGGGCGCGGTCAATATCGGCATCTGGGCCTGGGAGCTGGAGGCGTTCCCGTCGAGCTGGAACAATTGCTTCGCCGCGCTTGACGAAATCTGGGTGCCGAGCCGCTTCTGCGAACGGGCTATCGCGTCGCGTTCGCCCATTCCGGTCCGCGTGATGCCCCATGTGGTGGCTGTCGCCTCGCAGGATGCAGCGCCGGCACGAGACCATTTCGGCATTCCCGATGACGCGTTCCTGTTCTCGACCATCTTCGATATCGGCAGCATTCCGGAGCGCAAGAATCCGCTTGCGACGATCCAGGCTTTCAAGGCCGCGTTCGGCGCGCGCAGCGATGTGATGTTGGCCGTGAAGTGTCACGGCAGCCGCCATGCGCCGGACTATGCCGCGCGGCTGATGGCCGAATGCGATGCTCCCAACATCGTTGTATTCGACCGGATTTTCGACGATGCGGAGCTGGCCGCATTCAAGGGCATCACGGATTGCTTTGTCTCCGCCCATCGCAGCGAGGGGTTCGGGCTGAATATCGCGGAGGCGATGCTGCTGGGTACGCCGGTGATCGCGACGGGCTATTCCGGCAACATGGACTTCATGACGCCGGCGAACAGCTTTCCGCTCAGGCACAGGATGGTGAATCTCCGGCATACCCAAGGTCCTTATCCCGCCGGCTATTGCTGGGCCGAGCCCGATGTCGCGCATCTGCGCCAGTTGATGCTGCAAGTGGAAGGCAACCGTGCCGGAGCCGTTGAAAAGGGCCGCCGCGCAGCCGAGGAGATGATCAAGCGGTACTCCGGCGGGGTCGTGGGAGAGGCCATGCTGCGGCAGATCGTGAAGCTGGGATTCTCTCGTTAAAATCCGATCAACCATGATGGAACCCGAGGGGTGGCCATCGGGCCACACCCGGCGTTCAAACCGCATGGAATATGACGATGTTGAGGCCGAATCCTTGTTGTTGACGCATTCTTCAGGCATGAAAATTGGTTCGGCGATGTGAGTAACGGGGGCGTTCGCGGATGAAGGGGAGGGAAGACTCGTTCGGTCGCTGCATCGTCCCACTTCTGTTCGTAGCCACTCTCGCCGCGCCTGTTCCCGCACAGGCATTTGATTTCTCCAGCCTGGATATCTTCGGTCTTTTCACAGAGAAGCCACCGGAGCCTTCGCGCGAGGCGCTGCCCTATACCATCGAGTTCGATGTGGGAGATGCTTCCGGTGACGCGAAGCAGGCATTGCAGGATGCCTCAACAACCTACCGCTTGCGTCAGGACCCGCCGGCCGACGGGGGAACACTGGTGCGCCGTGCCCAGGCGGACCTTGACCCCATGCTCGATGCACTGTGGGGCGCGGGCTATTACGACGCCTCTGTGCGTCTTCTTGTCGCCGATGTTCCGGTGAGCGACCGTGGCGGAGAGAATGCCGCCCGCGTGGCCGAGAGTTATCGGGGGCGCGAGCGCGTGCCGGTCCGGGTCGTAGTCGATGCGGGTCAGCGCTTCACGATCCGTAGCGTGACGGTGCATGACGCCCGGACAGCGCGGCCCTTCGCGCCGGACCTGCTGCCGCCCCGCGTGGTCAAGCTGGGCGAAGGCGATGCCGCGCGGGCGAGCGACATTCGCGCGACCGAGGCAGCGGTGATCGATCACTTCCGCGGCCAGTCCTATCCGCTGGTGAAGGCGACGCGCATCCAGCCGACCGTCTATCACCGCGATGGCGTGGTCGATGTGCTCTACACCGTGAATCCGGGTCCGAGGGCGCCTATCGGGACGGTTACAGTCACCGGCAAGTCGGATGTCGATCCGGCGGTGGTGCGCTCGTTCATCTACATCCGCCATGGCGATCCCTATTCGCCGAAGGTGCTGGACGACACTCGCAAGTCCGTCCTGCAATTGCCCGCGATCAGTTCCATCCGCATCCGCGAGGGCGAGCAGCTCGACCCGGACGGCACCCTGCCGCTGACGGCGGAGATCACGGACCGCAAGCCGCGTGTCATCGGCTTTTCGGCACGCTATGGCACGCTCGACGGGCCGGCGGTGCATGGCTACTGGCAGCATCGCAATTTGTTCGGCGGGGCGGAGAGCCTGCGGCTTGAAGGCGACATCTTCGTGCCGCCGCGCACCAACGCCTCGCTGGCCGAGACCATCCGCCGGTTCCGCAAGGAGGATCTCGGCGGCCGCTTCAAGGCGAGCTTCGTCAAGCCGGCGTTGCAGGGTACGCGCAACGACCTGCTGGTCGATGCGATGGTCGAGCGCGACCGCACCGGCGGCGACCGCTTCGGCGGCTATGACGCCCGCCGATTCGAGGCGACGGCTGCGATCCGCCATCGTTTCTCGCGGACCTTTTCAGTGCAGGCCGGCCTTGCCGCCGAAATCGGGCGGACGCAGGACAGCCTTGGCGTGGTGGATTACCGCCTGTTCGGCATTCTGCTGGGGCTGACCTACGATTCGACCGATCGGCCATTGGACCCCACCGAAGGCTTCCGCGTCACCGCGACCGCAACGCCTTACCCGAGCTTCATGGGTTCGACCGTCGGCCTGTTCGAAACGAAAATCCGCGCCTCGACCTATTATGCGCTGGACGAGGAGGCGAGGATCGTGCTCGCCGGCCGGCTCGGCTTCGGCTCGGTGCAGGGCGCGGCGCTCGACCTCATTCCCGCGACCCATCGGTTCTATGCAGGGGGTGGTGGCTCGGTGCGCGGCTTCCGCTATCGCAGTCTTAGTCCGCTGGGGCCGACCGGGGAGGTGATCGGCGGCCGCAGCCTGCTGGAAGGCTCGCTGGAAGCGCGCATCAAGATCACGGACACCATCGGCATCGTGCCCTTCATCGATGCCGGCGGCGCGTTCGATTCCGCCTATCCGGATTTCAAGGAGAACATCCGTTACGCCGTTGGCCTTGGCCTGCGTTACTACACCGGCATCGGCCCCATCCGGCTTGATGTCGCCGTGCCCATGAACAAGCGGCCCGGCGACCAGTCCGTCGGGGTCTATATCGGCATCGGGCAGGCATTCTGATGATGCAGCGATGGTCCCTCCGCAGGAAAGTGGCGGTCTCGGCTTTCGCGGCCGTGGCGATGGCCGGCGCGGTGTTCGGCACCAGCGTCGCCACCCGCAGCCAGGAGAGCGACAAGGGCGTGCTGGCGAGCCTGATCTCGCGGGCACTCTCCACGCCGGCGACACGGGTCTCCATCGGCTCCGTCGAGGGCGCGCTGTCCTCCAGCGCGACGATCCGCGACATCACCATCGCGGACCGGGACGGTGTCTGGCTCCAACTCGATTCCGCCCGGCTGGTATGGCGGCGCACGGCGCTGCTGCTCGGCCGTCTGGAGGTGGATCAGCTTGAGGTCGGGACGCTGCGCATCGCGCGGCCGCCGCTGCCGACCGAAAATCCCGAGGCCGTGAGCGACCAGCCGCTGCTGCCTGAACTGCCGGTCAAGGTCGAGATCAAGGATTTCCAGCTTCGCACGCTGGCGCTCGGCGCGCCGGTGATCGGGGTCGATGCGCAGGTGTCGGCCAGTGGCCGAGCGACATTGGGCAAGCCGTCCGAGGGGCTCGACCTCGCGCTCGACCTCAAGCGGCTGGATGCGCAAGGCTCGCTCGCGGCGCGGCTGCAACTCGTGCCCGAAACCACGAAGCTCGATCTTGCGTTGAAGGTGGACGAGCCGGAGAACGGCATCTTCGCCAACGCCGTGAACCTGCCGGGCCGCCCGCCGATGCGGCTCGACCTCACCGGCGCGGGCAACCTCGACGATTTCGCCGCCAAGCTCGCTTTCGCCGCAGGCCCCGATATCGGCGCGGACGGCACCGCGCAGGTCCGCCGCGCGGGCGCGGCGCGGCAGATGGCGCTCAACCTCGCGGCGCGGATCGAGGGTCTGCTGCCGGAACTGGCAGCGCCTGTTTTCGCCGGCACGACGCAACTCACGGGCAATGTTGCGTTCGGCGACGATTCCAGCATCGCCATCCCTTCCGTCAGCGTCGTGTCGCAGACCGCCCGGCTCGATGTGCAGGGCAACATCTCGGCGGACCAGAATGCCGCTCTGAAGGTCGCGGTCCGTGCGGTGCCGAACGACGGCCAGCGCACCACGGCCGGCGGCGCGGAAATCCGCCGGCTGGATTTCGATGCCGCCATCACCGGGCCGCTCACCGGCCCCGGTCTCACGGCGACGCTGGCGGTGGAGGATGCACGCACGCCGGCGCTGCGGCTCGAAGCCTTGAATGCGCGCATCAGCGCGACACCGAGCGGTGCGGTGACGGACGCCGCCACCGCCATTCCCTTCTCGGCGACGGCGCAGGGGCGGGGCATCGTGATGACCGACCCGGCGCTCGCCCGCGCGGTCGGCCGCACGCTCGATCTCGAAGCCGAGGGCACGGTGCAGAACGGCATTGCCGATGTGCGCACCGCCCGCCTGCGGCTCGACACCGCCGATGCGCGCTTCGCCGGCCGCGTCGGCGCGGAAACCATTCAGGGCCGCGCGACCTTGCAGGCTCCCGACCTGAGCCGCTTCGCGCGGCTCGCGGGCACGGCCTTGCGCGGCGACCTCTCGCTTGCCGCGGACCTGTCCGGCACGCCGGGCAAGAGCCGCATCGACGCGCTGCTCGACGGGCGCATCGCCCGCTTCGGCAGCGGCGTCGCGGCGGTGGACGGTCTTGCGGGCGGCGAGGTGCGCCTGACCGGCACGCTGCGCCAGTTGCCGGCCGGCTATGGCGTCAGCGCGCTGCGGCTTGCAGGCGCGCATATCACGGCGGTGGCGGATGGCGACGCCACGGCCGCGGGCGCGGATGTCACCTTGCGCGTCGATGTCCCGGACCTTGCGCGGGCGGACCGCCAGTTGGCCGGGCGGGTCGCGGCGCGGGCGAAAGTGACCGGCACGCTCCAGCGGCCGGACCTGTCCGCCAATGTCGCCCTGACCGATGGCCGCGCCATGGGCCGGCCGATCCAGAATCTGAATGTGCGGCTGGACGCGACGGATGTTGTCGAACGGCTCAACGCCCGCGCGACAATGAATGGCTCGGTGGACGGCAAGCCGGCCGTCGGCCTCGTTCGCGCCGCGCGGCTCGATGATGGCGGCTGGCTCCTGGACGCGCTCGACCTGCGCGTCGGTTCCGCCACCGCCGCGGGCCGGCTGACGCTGGATGGCGACTGGCTGGCCGATGGGCGGCTGTCCATCGCCGCGAAGGACCTGAACGATCTCTCGCCGCTGGCGATGACCGCGCTGGCAGGAGAACTGGCGGGCGATGTGTCGCTCTCGGTCGCTGATGGCGCGCAGAACGGCGCGCTTCAGTTGCGCGGAGTGGGGCTCAAGGCGGCGGGCGCGAGCGTCAACCGCATCGACGCGCGCGCCAACGTGAGCGATGCCTATCGCCGCCCGGTGATCGACGCCGATGTGACCGTGGATCGCGCCAGCGTCGCCGGCGAGGACTTCTCGCAGATCCGCCTGACCTCGCGCAGCACGGCGCAGGCCAGCGACATCACGCTCGCGGCGCAGGCACGGGGCTTTGCGCTCAACGCGCGCGGCAACCTCGTGCCGGCCGAGCCGATCCGCCTCGACCTTGCGAGCTTCGAGGCGCGCCGCGGCAGCAACCGCATAGCACTCGCCAATCCCGCGTCCTTCTCCTTCGCGGACGGCGGCATCGGCATCCGCAATCTGGCGGTCGCGCTCGGCAATGGCCGCCTCACCGTGAACGGCCGCACGGGACCGACGCTGGACCTGACTGTCGCCGCGCGGGCCGTGCCGCTGTCGGTGGCCGATATCGCGATGCCGGGGCTCGGCCTTGCCGGCACGCTCGAAGGCAATGCGAAGGTGACGGGCTCGACCACCGCGCCGGTGGGGGACTGGTCGTTCCGTGTCGCCGGGCTCAGTGCCCCGCAGACCCGTTCCATGGGGCTGCCGCCGGTGAGTATCAACGGCTCCGGAAAGATGGCCGATGGCGCCACCACGCTGGATGCAACGCTGGAGGCGCGCGGCGCGGGCACCTTGCGCGCCAACGGCCGCGTGCCGTTCGACGGCGGCAATCTCGACCTCGGCGTGAAGGGCCAGATCGACGCCGGCATCGCCAACGCTGTGATCGGCGCCGGCGGCCGGCGCGTGAGCGGCCGGGCGCAGGTGGATGTCCGGGTCGGCGGCAGCGTCAGCCAGCCGGAGGTGAGCGGCGGGGTGAATCTCACCGGCGGCACCTTCGAGGACGCCGCCGCCGGCGTGCGCCTCACCGGCATCAACGGCCGGGTTACGGCGCGCGGTGAGACGGTCGTGATCGAGCGGCTGACGGCGCAGACCGAAGGCGGCGGCCCGCTGAACGTGACCGGCAATGTCCGGATCGATCCCGGTGCGGGTTTCCCCGGCGATATCCGCCTGCGCGGCCAGCGCGCCACGCTTGCCAAGAGCGACCTCGCGGAGGCTATCGCCGATCTCGACATCGCCCTGTCGGGGCCACTGGCGCAGGCGCCGCGGGTGAGCGGGCGGATCGACTTCGTGCGGCTCGACATTTCGATTCCCGAGCGGCTGCCGGCGACGCTTCAGCCGATTCCCGGCACGCGCCATGTGAACCCGCCGCCGCAGGTGGCGCGGCGTCTCGCGGCGCAGGCCAAGGCGAACCAGCGCGGTCGCCGGACCCCGGCCTTCGATGCCGCGCTGGACCTGACCATCAACGCGCCGAGCCGCATCTTCGTGCGGGGACGGGGCATCGAGGCCGAACTGGGCGGCAGCCTGCGCCTGACCGGGCGGCTGGCCGAGCCGGTGACGGTGGGGGCGTTCGATCTGCGGCGCGGCCAGCTTCAGGTTGCCGGGACGCGGCTCAACTTCACCCGGGGGCGGCTCGACTTTACGGGGGATCTGCTGCCTCAGCTTGATTTCCTGGCCCAGACCCAGGCCGCGGACGTCACCGTGCAGGTCGGCGTGACCGGGCCGGCTTCGCAGCCGGAATTCGCCTTCACCTC
This sequence comes from Xanthobacteraceae bacterium, assembly GCA_035556495.1. Taxonomy (GTDB): domain Bacteria; phylum Pseudomonadota; class Alphaproteobacteria; order Rhizobiales; family Xanthobacteraceae; genus CANKHJ01. The sequence continues at coordinate 24,816 of DATMEW010000024.1, forward strand.
GACGCCGGACCTGCCGCAGGACGAGGTTCTGTCGCGCCTGCTGTTCTCCAAGGCGTCCGGCAGTCTGTCCGGCCTTCAGGCGCTGCAACTGGCGCAGGCGGCGGCGCAATTCTCCGGCGGCGGCGGGCCTGATGTGTTCGACAGGCTGCGCCGCTCGCTGGGCGTCGACAGTCTCGATGTCTCGCAGGGGCAGGCCGGCGGCCCGACCGTCGGCGTCCGCCGTTCCATCAACGAGCGTCTCAGCATCGGCGTGAAAGGTGGCGCGAGCCCGCAGGACAGCGGCGTGACTCTGGATTTCGACGTGACGCGCCGCATCCGTCTTCAGGGCGAGGCGACCGGCGACGGCAACACGGCTGTCGGCGTCGGCGCGGAGTGGGAATACTAGAGCATGATCCCGAAAAATGGACACCGGTTTTCGGGCAGGATCGCGCTCTAAGAAACAATATCGCTGAAGTGCCCTAGTGAAGTTGGATCAGACCTTCGGGATCGCCTGAAGCCAGGGCTGTTCCTCGGCCGTCCGCTGCTCCCAACCGGTGATGTCGCTCATATGCTTCATCGTCAGTCCGATATCGTCCAGCCCTTCCAGCAGCATCATGCGCTCCGCCGGGTCCATGGTGAAGGAGAAGCGTTCGCCATCGGGTGAGATGACCGCCTGTCCTTCAAGATCGACGGTGACGGGATGGGTCCCGCTGGCTTCGGTGACGGCGCGTTCCAGCGCCGCCATATCCACTTGGTCCAGCGTCACCGGCAGGATGCCGTTCTGCACGCAGTTGGCGCGATAGAAATCCGAGAAGCTGCGCGCGACGATGCAGCGGATGCCGCGCGCCACCATGGCCCAGGCGGCGCCCTCGCGCGCCGAGCCGCAGCCGAAATTCCGGCCTGTGACCAAAATCGGAGCGCCGCGATATTGCGGGGCGTTCAGGACGCAATCAGCGATCTCGTTGCCGGCTTCGTCCAGCCGCCAGCGCGAGAACCATGCGGCGTGATAGTCCGGATGCAGGCTGCGCCTGGCCTGTGCCGGCGTGATCTGGTCGGTGTTGATGTCGTCGATCAGCAGCGGGATCGCGATGCCGGTGAGCGTGGTGAAGGGCAGCATCACGCTTCCCCCGCGACGAGGTGGCGCACGTCCACGATGCGGCCGGCGATAGCCGCCGCCACCACCATGGCGGGGCTGGCAAGATGGGTCCGCACGTCGCGGCCCTGCCGCCCCTCGAAGTTGCGGTTGGTGGTGGACATGATGCGCTCGCCCGGATTGGCGCGCGCGCCGCTGCCGCCGGCGCACATGGCGCAGCCGGACTCGTGCCATTCGAAACCGGCGGCCTTGAAGGTCTGGTCGAGGCCCAATGCCTCGGCTTGCCGACGCACCGTCATGGAGCCCGGCACGACGACTGCCTGCACGCCTTCTGCAACTTTGCGGCCGCGGATGACAGCCGCAGCGGCCTGAAGATCGGACAGCCGGGCATTGGTGCAGGAGCCGATGAAGGCCCGCGTGATCGGCGTGCCCGTGATCGGCTTTCCGGAGGGCAGGGCGGCATAGGCGAGCGCTCGCCGCCACGCCGCTTCGCGGCCGGGCGGCGCGGCGGCGAGGTCCGGCACCGCTTCGGAAATGCCGATGGTTTGGCTCGGGTCGGTGCCCCATGTCACCTGCGGCTCCAGCCCGGTGCAATCGATGTCGATTTCGGTATCGAAGCGCGCTTCGTCATCGCTGCGCAGGCCTCGCCACCCCGCGAGCGCCACGTCCCAGGCCGCACCGGCCGGGACCATGGGACGGCCATGCAGCCATTCGAACACGGCGTCGTCCGGCGCGGCGAGGGCCGTGCGGGCGCCAAGCTCCGTGCACATGTTGCAGAGGGTGAAGCGACCTTCCACGGGAATGGCCGTCAGCGCCGGTCCGGCAAGCTCCACGGCATGGCCGGCCGCGCCGTCCACGCCGAGCCTGCCGATGACATGCAGGATCACGTCCTTGGCCGTCACCACAGGATCGAGCCGGCCATGGAGCATGAGCCGCATCGTGGCGGGCCGCGCCAGCGCCATGGTCTGGGTGGTCAGGATATGCTCCAGCTCCGTGCTGCCGCAGCCGAAGGCGAGCGCGCCGAGCGCCCCCACAGTGGCGGCATGGCTGTCCGCGCAAGCATGGGTTCCGCCGGGCAGGACCATCCCAAGCTCCGGCGCGATCACATGGGAGATGCCCTGTTCGGGGTCGTGCAGATCGAACAGCCGCACGCCGTGGCGATGGCTGCTTGCCCGCGTGGCGAGGATGATCTCGGCCGAATCGGCGCGCGTCGTCTCGGTGCGTCCGGGTGCGGTCGCGACCGAATGGTCCTGCACGACGAATGTGAGATCCGGCCGGCGCACGGCAAGGCCGCGCTGCTCGATCCGCGCGAAGACATGGGGCGCGCGCACCTCGTCCAGCATGGTGCGGTCCATATAGACGAGGGCGCGGCCGTCCGGGCGGACGGCGACGAGATGGTCGTTCCAGATCTTGTCGAACAGCGTAAGGGCCATGTTCCGATGCATTTCCCGAACGTCGATTTCCGCGCCGCCCAGCATTGCGGACATAAACAATTCAGCTATAGTTCCATTTATAACACTAATCACGCGACGGCTACGGGAGGAAGCGGAACATGGTCGAACTGACACGGCGCGGGTTCACGATCGGCGCATCGGTCGCGGCGCTGGGGACATCGCTCCCGGCTTTCGCCCAAAGCTATCCGTCCCAGGACATCTATCTGATCTGCGCCTTCCCGCCAGGCAGCGGCGCCGACATCATCGTGCGCTATTTCGCTGAGCGGCTGCGTCCGATCACGGGCCGCACCATCGTCGTGGAGAACAAGCCCGGCGCATCCGGCAACATCGCCACCCAGCATATCGCGCGGGCCAAGCCGGACGGCTATACGATCATGATCCATGGCGGCACGGCGCTGTCCGCCAACATGCACTTGTTCAAGGTCCCGGCGGTGGACGTGGAAAAGGAAATCCGCATCGCCGCCACGTTGCAGCGCCAGCCGACCATGATCGTCGTCGATTCGTCGAAGCCCTGGAAGAGCGTCGCGGAACTGACGGCGGCGATGAAGGAAAAAGGCGAGAAGGGCAGCTACGGCGTCGGCAACACCATCGGCAAGGTGATGGGGGCGACCTACAAGACCCTGGCCGGACTGAAGGCCGAGGAAATTCCCTACAAGGCCACGGCCCAGACCCTGAACGACCTCCAGAGCGGCGCGCTGGACTATGCATTCCACGACAATGCTGGGGCGATAGCCTATGAGCGGCAGGGCCGCGTGCGCATCCTCGGCGTCAGCACGGCGAAGCGGATGCAGTCTGCGCCGCAATATCCGACCATGACCGAGCAGGGTTATCCCATGGATATGGTCGGCTGGTGGGCCGCGATGGTGCCGATGGCGACGCCGCGCCCAGTGGTCGATCAGATCAATCGCTGGATCAAGGAGATCATCACCAGCGAGGACGGCATCAAATTCCTTGCCAGCATCGCGAGCGACCCCTGGGTCACCACGCCGGAGGAAGGGCAGGCTTACCTGAGCGAGCAGGTGAAGCAGTGGGGCGAATGGGTGCGGGCCGCGAATATTCCGCCGCTCGGCTGAAAGCGGCCGCCTCGGGCGGCCATCCAGACTTGCCAAGCGAAGGGCGGGCGCGTGGCGCCCGTCCTACCCGGTGGCCGTTGCGTATTTGTGCGGGAATGGCTGGCCGCAGGTAACGAGGCCCGGACGGGAGATTTAGAGTCTGACCCAACTTCGTTGGATCAGCCCCTGTCGATCCTCTTTTTGTTTGAGCATGATCTTGTCCGAAAGCCGGTTTCCACTTTTCGGGATCATGCTCAGATCCCTGTTCGACCGGCCGGACATAAACGCCCGTCGCGGTTCGGTCTCAGGGCAGGATCGCGTTGCGGCGTGCCGGGTCAGGCCGCCACATGGTTCGCCGCATAGAATAGAATTCGCGGCCCTGCCGCGACGGCAGCCGTTTCTCGCGAGCGCGCCCCTCGTTTCTCGGCGTCTCGCGGATTGTGCCGTCTTGCGCGCTCTGCCCGCGAGGCGATGTCAGGTGAAGGTACGGCGGGGGCGGCGTTCCACGACCACGGCGGGCCGGCGGGCCGCGGGCGCGGCCGGCGCGGACTGGAGCTGATCGTCCATGATGCTGACGGCCGCCGTCGGCATGATAGTGGAGATCGCCTGTTTGTAGACGGTCTGGATCTGGCCGTCGCGCTCCAGCGCGATGCAGAAGTTGTCGAAGCCCGCGATCGTCCCCTGCAACTTGATGCCGTTGATCAGGAACACCGTGACTGCGGCCTTTTCCCCCTGCAAATGCGAGAGAAACGTATCCTGAAGACGCATCGGAGGGTCAGCGGTCATGGTAGTCTCGATCAGGCTGGATTTGCCGCCCCTCTATACGACCGAAGGATGGGTGGGGCTAGGGCATGGCGTTCAAAAATGGTGATGGCTTCGTGAACCGCGAAGCCGCCGGCGCCTCGGGCGGACAAGGTGCCGACATTTGTGTCCACCGTGTGGCTTTGCGCCCGTTCCTCACACTGGAAACAGCGCCGCGAGCGAAGGGTTCCTCTGCGCGCCGCGCGGGGATGTGCGGAAACTACGGCTGAGCCCGGCTAGCGGGCAGTTCCACCCCATCATACAGCCAGGCTAGTTCGTCATAATATTCGTCGGCGCTCATGGCGCTCATGCGGGCGTTGCGCACGTCCGCCTTCGCGCCATCCGGATGGTAGATGTAGTCGCCGATCAGACGGGAGCCCATCTGCACGCTTGCCGTGCGAACGGCGCGTCCGCGGTTGTAGAAGGTGAGGGCCTTGTGCAGATCGTCGCCATGGCTGTCGATGGCATGGGCGAGGAAGACGCCGTCTTCCAGCGCCATGCAGGCGCCCTGGGCGAAATACTGAAGCATGGGATGGGCGGCGTCGCCCAGCAGCGCGACGCGGCCGTCGACCCAGTTCTGGATCGGCTCCCGGTCGCACAAGACCCACAGCTTCCAGTCCTCGCCATGATCGATGATCTGCTGCGCGCGGGCGCAGACATGCAGGAAGCCCTTGCGCACCTCCTCCTTCGACACCGGCTTGCCGGCGACTGGCTCCGGCGCGTCGTTATGGCAGGTGATGACGAGGTTGAAGACTTCCCAGCCTTTCAGCGGATAATGCACCAGATGGCATTTCGGACCCGCCCACAGGGTGGCCGCGTTCCAGCGCAGGTCCTCGGGCATGCGGTCGGTCGGGATGACGGAGCGATAGGTGGTATGGCCGGAGACGATGGGTGGGCCGTCCGCCACCATCTGCTTGCGGATGCTGGACCACAATCCGTCCGCGCCGATCAGCGCCGTGCCGGACACGCGCGTGCCGTCCGCCAGGATGGCGGTCGCGCGCTCCGCGTCCTGCTCATAGCCGGTCACCCGGCTGAGAACGCGCAGATCCACAAGGCCGGTCTCGACGCAGGCTTCCAGCAGTGCCGCATGCAGGTCCGCGCGATGCACGACCGCATAGGGGTTGCGGAACCGGTTGCGGAACGTCTCGCCGACCGGAACACCGACGATGCGCTCGCCGGTCAGCGCGTCCATCAGCACCAGTTCGTCAACGAAAACCGCGCCGCGCCGCGCCTTGTCGCCGACGCCGAGATAATCGAACATCTTGAAGGCATTGGGCGCCATCTGGATGCCGGCGCCGATCTCGCCGAGCTGCGAAGCCTGTTCGAGCACGATGGAGCGGCGGCCGTGGCGGGCGAGGCCGAGGGCCGCCGCCAGCCCGCCAAGTCCGCCGCCTGCGATCAGAAACACTTCTCCGGACGACAATGCCTTGTTCCTTCGATTGATGATGAGGCCGCCTTCGCCCGGGATCATGGCATCGCCGGCCCCATCTGGAAACCCGGCGGAGGCTTCGGATTATTTGCGCAAGGCCGGTGTGGGGCGAATGGTGCCGAGTTCGTGGGGGGAGTGGGTTTCGCTGATGTCCAGAACGAACAGGTCGGCGCGGAAATAGTTGAGGCTCGCCATCAGGATGTTGTCTTCGGCGTCGGTGCGCCAGCGCCGCAGCTTCACGATGGCCCCGGTCGGATTGTAGTCGAGCAGGCGGGCCAGTTCATCGTCAGCATAGTCGATGGTGATCTCGACATCGCTGACCGCGAGGCTCGCGTTGCTGTGATCGTTGATGAGGCGAGGAATCGTGTAGCGCGCATCGGCGTTTTTCGGGAAGGTCTCGTAGACATGCGCGGCGATGAAGATATCCATCAGCGCGAAAGGCGTGCCCGAGAAGGAATGGATCTTCTGAAGCCGGACATAGGGATTGACCGCGCTGTGACGTCCCTGGAGTTCGGCCGGCAGGATCGGCGCCGGCATGCGCTGGAGCACCTTGATCTTCAGGTCCGGATCGTGCGTGAGCGGATTGTTGATGACCGAGCGCAGCGAGTGCAGCTTCGGCCCGGCGGTCGCGTCGGCGCGGACGAAGGTGCCCTTGCCGCGGAAACTCTGGATCAGCCCTTCCTCGGACAGGATCTGAAACGCCTGCCGGACCGTGATGGTCCCGACACCGAATTCCTGCGTGAGGTCGGGAATCGTCGGCAGCCGATCGCCGGCGCTCCAGACCCCGGAGCGGATGCGTGCGCGAAAGATGTTGGCCAGCCGCAGATACAGCGCGATGCCGCGTCCTTCGTCGGCCTGGGGCAGGCGCCGCGTTTCATTCGGAGAGGGAGCGGACGGCATTCAGAGCCTCTGTCTCGATTTCCTCCTTAAAGCAATTTTCCCGGCGTTGAAAAAGCGCCGGGCCGCCGGAGGGGCCGGTCCCGATGACCGGCGACGGGATTTCAGTCGATGATACGCGAATCCGGCGGTGGCGGCGCTTCCTGCGCCTCGGCCATCTGTTCAAGCATATAGATGAGGCCGTCGCGAATTCTGGAGTCCCTGATTCTTGAAAAGGCTTTCGTCATGCGCAGAAGCTGGGCCGTCTCCACCAGCGCCGCCGCGGCATCGCGAGGCATATCGCCCGGTTCTTCCAGCGCCGATACCGGCACCTGAAAGATGTTTGCCAGCCGGCTCAGATGTTCCGGGTTCAGCCGGGCGTGACCCTTTTCGTATTTCCGGACCTGGCGACACGGCAGGCCCATGCTTTCCCCGAGCCCGGCCTGGGTCATGCCACGGGCGATCCGCAGGCTCCGCAGGCGCTGGCCGAATTCGACATCGCTGGGTCCGGGTCGCCGGCCTGCTGTGGAACTATCGTCTTTCATGATCGGATCGGGCGGACGGGCAAAGAGGGGAGGATCGATTTCAGTCGTCAACGAGATGCTTCGCGCCGCTGCTCCGGCCAGGCGAAGCCGGCGAAGAGATTGATCAGCGGTCCTCCCCGATATTCTTTTGCCAGCTCGTCGGGATGAATGAATTCATCCCGGAACCATGGATACCGCCGGGGGTCGAAGGATTCCACGATCCAGTCGATGAGCCGGCGTACCCGCGGGATGCGGGCGACGTCGGCATGATAGGTCAGCCAGATATCAAATTGGAAGCGAAGATCGACATCCAGCGCGACCATCGGGCCGCCGATGGCAGGCACATAGGTGGGCACCCAGCCGATACCGGCGCCCTTGGCGACTGCCCACACATGGGACGAACTGACGTTGGTGCGGAGCGCGACGAAGCCGGGCTGGGCCTGGCCGGGGGCGTTTTCGTCATAGAGCTGCTGTGTGCCGGTCTGTTCGGCGATCTGGAGGACGATCCGGTGCCGGGTCCGGATATCCTCGACGCTCTGCGGTGCACCATAGGTGTCGATATAGCCGCGGCTGGCGAAAGGCATGGAATGCAGCCGGCCAAGCTTCACGACCTTGAGGTCGGGAGCCGTGGGCTTGGTGAGCTGCACCGCCGCATCGGCCTCCAGCCGGAGAACATCCGCCGAGCGCATCGCGCAGTGGAGATCGACCAGCAGCTTCGGGTAGGCCCGCTGGAATTCGATCAGCCGCGGCGCAAGCCAGAAAGTGCCGAGACCTTCCGTCACGCCGATCCGGACCTCGCCTGAAATGGCCGGAGCCGCCTGCCCCAAGCCCCGCAGCAGATCGAAAGAGGCGGCTTCCATCTGCTGGGCGGTCAGAAACATCCGCTCGCCCTCGGCCGTGGTGCGGATGCCGTCCACATGCCGGGTCATCAGCGGGGTGCCGGCCTGCTGCTCCAGGTCGTCGATCCGCCGCCGCAGGGCGTTGACGGAAAGTTTCAGGGAGTCCGCGGCCGAGCGGAAACTGCCGTGTCGCACGACTTCCAGAAAAATGCGGACGCTTTCCCAGTCCGGTTGCTGGGCGGCCTGGTGTTCCGCCGGCGGAACGCCCCTGTCCTTCAGCGGATACATACGCGGCTCGCGGCTCCGTTTAACATTCCAAGAATAGAGCTTACGCCATAACCCCAGGTGAGACGATGACAGCGCATGATGTCCGTGTCGTTCGGGCTGCAGAACAAACCCTTTCGCCGGTCCATACCGCGCATCATCCATTAAATCGGCTTAATTTACAACAGCTTGGTCGTCGGCTGGTCGTATTCACGCCGATCGGCGCCCAGGTTGACGCCCTGCTGGACCGTGCCCGGCGCGATATTTCCGGCCTGACCAGCGATGACATCGTCCGGAATGTGGTGTCGCACAATCCGGATGCGTTCTGGGCCATCGCCCGGAAGGACCGGTTCGACGTCAACGCACCGACCGCGGAGGGCTTTCTGGCGTTCCTCATGCTGAACGAGACCGGCATGGAGCGGCTCATCAGCGGAACACTGGACACCCGAAACCCGGGGCTGGATGTGATCTGCCGCCAGAATGAAAAGCCCGCCGGCATCTATGTCTGGTGCCTGCATGCGCGGGGCCTTGCCGCCGCGGGCATCCCGCTGGTGCTCGAAAAGGTCTCCAGCCCGCTCTATCAGGATGCCGACCTCTACGCCCGGGGGGTGACGGACGATGGCGTCCGGATGCTCGAAACGCTGGGCTTCCAGCGTGGCGCGGAGTTCGGCGGCCTGATCGCGACCCACCTTCACCAATACCGGCGCGGCGCGGGGGCATCACCGGGCTACGACAGCCGGCATGCGCGCCTGCGGATGTCCGTGACCGTGGCGCGGTCCCTGGACGACGTGCTGCGGGCCTTTTCGGTGCGCGGGGCCGTCTACATGGCCGAGCAGCATTGTCCTTATGACGAGGAATTCGACGGGAACGATTTCTCGGCGACGCATCTGATCGGCTATTGCAACGATGAGCCCGTGGGCTGCATGCGCATCCGCTATTTCGCCGGCTTCGCCAAGCTCGAACGTCTCGCGGTGCGGGCGGAGCATCGCGGTTCGGGCATTGCCGGACGCCTTGTGGAGGCGGCCGTCGATCTGTGCCGGATGAAGGGCTACCGCACGATCTATGCCCATTCCCAGAAGCGGCTGCTTGAATTCTGGGCCAAGCATGGCTTCGGGGCGCTCGAAGGCGGCAAGGAGTTCAATTTCTCCGACTTCGATTATGTCGAGGTCGTGCTCGACACCGCGCCGCATCCGCAGGCCATCACGCTCGGCATCGATCCTTATGTGATCATCCGTCCCGAAGGCCGCTGGCATGTGCCGGGCGTTCTGGAAAAATCGGCCCAGCGGCCGGCCACCCATTGAAAGGTCGTTCCGTGAGTTCGATCATTGAACTGCACAGCTATCGGGATCTGCCGGAGCCGCCGACGCTGGTTCTCGTCGATATGCAGCGCGAGAATCTCGCTTCGTCGCGGATGCTGTCCATTCCGGACACCATGGCGGCAATCGCGAACTGCCGCCTTGCTCTCGGACATGCGCGGGCCAACGGCTTTCCGGTGGCTTTCGTGCGCTGGATCGCGCGCCCCGCGGATGAGGCGCTGCCGCCCGTTCTGCCGAAATGGATCGAGGGCTTCGAACCGACCGGCGCCGACATGGTGTTCGATCGTGAAAAGCCGTCCTGTTATGCGAGCCGGCCGTTCGGCAGCGTGATCTCCGACAACGGCGGCAGATTTGTTCTGGCCGGCTTTTCAGGAGAGGCGGCCTGCCTCTCCACTGCGGTGGATGCCTTTCATCGCGGCCATCGTATGCAATATCTTGCGGATGCCTCCGCCAGCCATGCCCTCGACGATATGAGCGCGTCCGATATTCATCGCACGGTCTCCCGTATCGTGGACATCTATGCGGACACCATCCCCACCCGGACCTGGCTGGCCCTGTCGTCGCGCAGAAGCAATCTGCGGAGCATTCGCTATGAGCGCTTTCGTCATGAACAGGCTTAAATCGATCCTGGAGAGTCTTGATCGCCATATCGAGGAGATCGAGCAACTTCGGCTGCCCGACACGGCGCGCCTGCTGGCCATCGCCCGGCTCGATCTACAGATGAAGATTCACGGTGTTTCCGATGACGAGTTGACATCATTCTGTTCCGTGATCGAAACCCGGGACCAGCTTGCCGAGGACATGCCCGAGGTATCCGACACGCCGGGACGGCCGATGAATCCCGTCTGTCAGCCGCATACCGTGAAGATCGACCCTATCGAGGATCTGTTGAAATGGTTCGGGCGGGGCATGGAACAGGAACTGCCGCGGGTGGAAAAATCCGTTGCAAAGGCGCGACGCAGCCGCGCACCTGAAAGCTGACGGGACGGTCTGATTCGTCCCGGTGGCGGGGCGAATATGAGCGACAAGCAGACGGATCAGTTGGCGACGCGGCGCCGTTCGCGCATTCCGCCGATGCTTGTCGTGCCGGTCGTCAGCGCAGCGCTTCTGGCGCTGCTCTATGGCATCTGGCTCCTGCTGGATCTGCCTCCGGAAGAAACGATTCTCGCGGTCGCGCGCAGCTATTTCGACAGCTACGGCCTTGTCACGGTGTATGTCTGCGCCGCGATCGAGGGGCTGCTTCTGATCGGCTTTTATTTTCCCGGTTCGCTGGTGTTTTTTCTGGGACTTCTGCTGGCGGCGGGCGATCCCGCGCGCACCTTTCAGGTCGGTGCGCTCGCCGCCCTCGGCCTCTATACCGGCTATCTCGTGAACTACGCTCTCGGCCGCCATGGCTGGTATCGCCTGCTGGTCGCCTTCGGTCTGCGGGACGGGCTTGAGCGGGCAAAGCAGCGACTGAACCGCCATGGCCTGCATGCCGTTTTCATGACCTATTGGCAGCCGAACCTCGGCTCCCTGACATCGACCGCCGCCGGTGTGCTGCAACTGGCCTTCGCCAAATTCGCGGCCTATTCCGCCGCCGCCGTCGCTTTCTGGATCGGATTCTGGAGCACGCTTGTCTACATTCTGGGCAAGCCCGCGCTCACCCTCGTCGGATTCCGGTTTATCGCCATCATGATCGCGACCTGGATCGTTGTGGCGCTGGTCTGGTCGCGGATCGAACGCCGCCGCCGAAACGCCTGACCCACGCCGGACAGCCTCAAGACGCTGACGGCTTTCACCGGGACAAAGCGGCTTGTCCCACCGACCCGAAGTCGACCCTTCCGGAAGCGCCGGCAGCCCGGTTCACAGGGCGCGAGCCGGCTGGTCCTTCATCCGATCTCCTATTGCCGGGCAGCCGGACGGCGGTCTAAATGGGCCGCCATGCCCGGGATATCCTGCGGGATTTTCGCCCGGCCTGTTCCGCGTCAGGGATGGGTGGCGGCGATATGGAGGTGCTTCTTGCTCAAGCTCAACATTATCATTTGCAGCACCCGGCCGGGCCGGGTTGGGCCGACCGTCGCACGCTGGGTGCACGAGGCAGCGAAGGAAAACGGCAAGTTCGACGCGCAGCTTGTCGATCTCGCGGATTTCAACCTTCCGGTCTATGACGAACCCAAACATCCCCGGCTGAAGCAATACGAGCACGACCATACCAAGGCATGGAGCGCGAGCGTTGCCTCGGCGGATGCCTTCGCCTTCGTGATGCCGGAGTATAATTTCTTTCCGCCGTCCTCGCTGATCAACGCCCTGCAATACGTGCTCGGCGAATGGAACTACAAGCCGGCCGGCCTGGTCAGCTACGGCGGCGTGTCCGGCGGCCTGCGCTCGGCCCAGACCGTGAAGCTGGTGCTCACGAGCCTGAAGGTCATGCCGCTGCCAGAGTCGGTTCCGATCCCGGCCGTCTCGCAACTCATCGAGAACGGCGTGTTCAAGCCCAACGAACTCATCACCACGGGCGCGACCACGATGTTCAACGAGCTGCATCGCTGGAGCGAGGCTCTCAAGCCCTTGCGTGCGGGATAATCCTCGCCGTGTCCGACACCCGGGAAGGGGGAGGGCGGCGACGAGCGGTCGCCGCGCTTCTCCGATTGAATAACGGACTGATTCAGCCGCTGGAGCGTCCCGTGCTAGGATGGCTGGCGGCCCGCATGCCGACCTGGGTGACGCCGGATATTCTGACCTCGGTGGGGTTCATCGGCGGCGCGATCGCGCTGGCGAGCTATGCCCTGTCATCGGCCTCGCCGGCGTTTCTGTGGCTGGCCAGCCTCGGCATCGCGCTGAACTGGTTCGGGGATTCGCTGGACGGAAGCCTGGCTCGCTATCGCCGCATCGAGCGGCCGCGTTATGGCTTCTTCCTCGATCACAATGTGGACGTGCTCAACAATCTGATGATCTGCCTGGGGCTGGGGCTTGCGCCGGGTGTGCGCTTCGAGGTCGCGTGCCTTGCCCTGATCGGCTATTTCATGCTGACCATTCTCACGTTCATCCGCACCAGCGTGATGAACATGTTGCAGATTTCCTTCATCGGAATCGGCCCGACGGAGCTGCGCATCGCCGTCATCATCCTGAACGGGATTCTGTTCTTCGGTGTGTCGCCGCTGGTGGAATTCGGCGCGCCGCTGACGGTCGTCGATCTGTTGCTGCTGCTGTGGTTCGCGGGAACGGTCGTCTTCTTCGTTGTGATGCTGATGGTGGAGCTTCCGCGCCTGCGCCGGGAGGATACGCCGGCGCCCTGAGACTCTGCGCCTGCGTTACGGCGGTCAATCGTCGCTGAGCGGCCGCAGGTCCAGCACCTGCTGCCGGCCCATCCAGACCGCATGGCGGGTGTGGTCGGTCAGCGCCTTGCCGGTGTTCGGATGTAGAAACACGGTGAGATTGCCGCGATTGACGATCAGCCAAGGGGCCAGGGTCGGGAACAGTTCCACCGGAAATGCCACCTGATACATCGCCGAGGGATGCGGCCCCACCGGAACATCATGCCAGCGGCCGTAGATGGCGGCGGGAAACAGCCGTTCCATTTCCACGCGAAGCCGCTCGGCTTCCGGCCGGGTCTCCGGTTCGTAATAGATATGCGCATGATAGCTGCGGATGACGGCGGCATCGCGAAAGCCCGTGTCCTGCGCCGGCGGCTGGTCCGTCATGTCGAGGTCCTCTATCGAAACGGGGCAGTGCTTGCGAGCCGCGCCGTTGGCTGTCGGCGGCGTTATATCACGCCGTGCCGGTAAAGCACCTTCTTGAAGCCTTTGAAATTCTTCGCCGTGCCCTTCTGTCGCAGGTCGGCGATGATCTCCTCGATCAGCGGCTCATCCATCTGGGTGAGGAAATCATAGATGTCCTCCATGCCGTAAAGCTCGCGATAGAAGATGTCCCGCTTGAGCACGGGCAGGCCAAGATATTTCACGAACAGGAAGCCGCCGACGTGAACCTGGTTGCGCTCCGTCACGCTGGTGATGATCGCGCTGAGCAGACCCTCGGTCTTGAGCGCCTCGACGGATTCGATGCTGCGGCTGATACGCCGGATGCTGCTGATGCTCTCGTCGCGGATCTGGAGCAGATCGGCTTCGATGTCCTCATCCGAACTCAGAGTCTGGATGGCGCGGGACACACCTTCGACGGAGGCCAGGGTGTTGATCTTGGTGTCCGCATCGACCGCGCGGAAATTGCGGATCAGGCGCTCGCGAAAGGCTTTCGGCAGAAGCTTGGCCAGCGCGAGGATTTCCTCCGGCCGCTCGCTGCGCAGATAAGGGATGAGCTGCGAGCCGTGATAGAGGATATGCGGCTTGAAGCCTGATTTCGTCACCAACCGGGTGAGGCCGACCTCGCCTTTATGGATCGCCCAGCGCCGCGTGCTGATGGGGCGGTAGCGCCGCCAGTAGCGCTGGAAATTCGGATGCTCGATGACGGCGCGCCCGAACGACAGCATGAAGGACTGGACGTGATAGTGATGCTCGATGACCTCGGTGAGGCCGATGAAATCGTGCGGTCCGCTAAGATCGGCGAACAGCTTGTCCAGTCCGGGCTTGAAGAAGAACACGCTGTCGTTCATCAGCGCGAGCCGGTCCATGTCCGGAAAATGCTTCAGCAGATAGCTGATGCCGTCCTTGTAGCCGCCAAAGTCGCGGCCGAGATTGACCCGCTCCATGATGACATGGGCATGGGGGAGCAGCGTCTGCCGCTGGCTGTCGCTCAGCTTGCCGTTATAGACGATGATCAGGTTCAGGCCGCTGCGGGCGATCGCTTCAAGCGCGTCCTGCGTGAAGGCGGGCAGGGGCGGGCGCGAAGCCAGCAGGAACAGGACAAAGCCTTTGCCCTTCAGCGGCGCCTCGCCCTGAGTCACGGCGCCGATGCGGCGCTGTTCCGAATAGACCCGCGGATCGAGATGATACCAGACGCGCGACACGAACTCGACGACGGGAACGACCGTGAGCAACTCCAGCCGGTTGCGGATCTTGCGATAAATCTCGCCGGGAAGGCTGATGGCGTCAGCGAGCACGGACATTACGGTTCACCCGCTTCGTTGGCGATCTGGCGCAGATAGTCGCCATATTCGGTGGCGGACATGGCGGCCGCAGCCTTGACCAGGTCGTCGCGCGTGATCCAGCCACGGATATAGGCGATTTCTTCTAGGCAGGCGATCTTGAGGCCCTGGCGGTTCTCGATGGCGCGGACGAACTCCCCCGCTTCGAGCAGCGAGTCATGGGTGCCGGTGTCCAGCCAGGTGAAACCGCGGCCCATCTGCACGACCTGCAACTTGCGGCGTTCGAGATAGACCCGGTTCAGATCGGTGATTTCCAGCTCGCCGCGCGCCGAGGGCTGCAACGACTTGGCGATCTTCACGACGTCGCTGTCGTAGAAATAAAGCCCCGTCACCGCCCAGTTGGACTTCGGGTTTGCCGGCTTCTCCTGAAGGGAAACGGCGTTGCCATCCGCATCGAAATCCACGACGCCATAGCGGTGCGGGTCGCGCACGCGATAGGCGTAGACGCGCGCGCCGTCAGTCAGGTCTGCGGCTTTCAGCAGCAACTCCGAAAGCGCATGGCCATAGAAGATGTTGTCGCCGAGCACGAGCCCCACCGGCGCGTCGCCGATGAAGGTCTCGCCGATCAGGAAGGCTTCCGCCAGCCCGCGCGGCTCGGCCTGGATGGCGTAGGACAGTGAAAGGCCCCAGCGGGAGCCGTCGCCAAGCAGGTTGCGGAAGGTCGGCACGTCCCGCGGCGTGGAGATGATGAGGATTTCCCGGATGCCCGCCAGCATCAGCACGGACAGCGGATAATAGATCATCGGCTTGTCGTAGACCGGCAGGATCTGCTTGCTGATCGCCAGCGTGACCGGGTGGAGGCGCGTGCCGGCTCCGCCTGCGAGGATGATGCCTTTCATCGCCTGCCTGTCCCGTCCGTGTGGCTCTTCGCGGCGAGATAGCGCTCCAGCGCCTCCTGCCAGGGGGCGAGGGGGCCGATGGCGGCAGCGGTCTTGCCGTTGTCCAGCGCACTATAGGCCGGGCGTCGCGCGGCGGTTGGAAATTCTGCGGTCGTGAGCGGCGTCACCGTCGCGTCGATGCCGGCGCCGGCGATGATGGCGCGCGCGAAGTCGTACCATGTCGCCGCGCCGCTGTTCACGACATGCCAGACTCCCGCGGGCACGCCGGCCCTGAGCATGGCAAGCAGCGCGGCGGCGATATCCGCCGTCGCGGTGGGCGACATGGTCTGGTCCGCCACCACTTTCACCAAGCCATTCTGGCGGGCGAGGCGGATCATGGTTTCCACGAAATTGCCGCCCTTGCCGCTGGCGCCGGCGACACCGAACAGCGAGGCGACGCGCAGGATGAGCAGGTCCGCGCCGCTCGCCAGCGCGAGATCCTCGCCCATGGCCTTGGATGCGCCATAGATATTCACCGGTGCCTTGGGCGCATTCTCACGCAGCGGCGCGTCGGCAGGCATGCCGCCGAACACATAGTCGGTGGAGATATGGACCATCCGGGCGTTCCTGCGGGCGCAGAGCTGCGCCAGCTTCTCGACCAGATGGGTATTGATGGTGAAAGCGAGCTGGGCGTTGCCTTCGGCCTCGTCGGTGCGGTGATAGCTCGAACAATTGATGAGGCAGTCGAAATCGAGCGCATCCAGCGCGGCGATGGCGGCGGGAATGTCCGCGAGATCGAGCTCCGCCCGTCCGACGCAGCGCAGCGCCAGCGGCGCACCGGAGCGCTCGTTTTCGCCTCTGATATCGGTGCCGAGCTGACCGTTGGGACCGAGCAGGATGGTTTTCATCGGAGAGAGCGTCGTTGAGCGAAGTGGACACACGCGAGGAACCCGCGCCGAATGGCATGATCTTGTCCGAAAACCGGTTCCCGCTTTTCGGGATCATGCCCTAGATCTTCAGCACGCCGCCATACATCTCGATATTGCGGATGCGCTCATGCCAGGAGACCAGTTCGCGATACCAGTCCAGCGTGATGGTCTGGGTCGTGCGGTCCACCTCGCCGTTCTCCAGCGCTTCGCACAGGCCGCGCACGCCATCTTCCGCCTGATACAAAGCCTTGAAGCCGAGGGAATTGATCTTGGCGAAAGACACGCGATAGGAGCGATGGTCCGGGTCGCCGTACCATTCGATCTTCACGTCGCGCGGCACATGCGCGGCGACCTTCTCGGCCAGCGGCCCGAGCTGATAGTTGTTCTCTTCCGAGCCGACATTGAAGATCTGCCCATTGACCTTGCCCCGGTCGGCTGAGAGCATGAACATCTGCGCCCGCGCGGTGTCCTGGACATGGATCATCGGCCGCCATTGCGTGCCGTCGCGCATCAGCGGCAGCACCCCGGTCTTCCACGCGCCATAGGTCATGCCGTTGATGGCGAGATCGAACCGCATCCGCGGGCTGTAGCCATAGACGGTGGCCTGCCGCAGCACCACGACGCAGAAATCGTCCGAGGCGAGCGGCAGCACGTCGCGCTCCGCCATTTCGTTGGCGATGGCGTAAGTGGTCAGCGGATTGGTGGGCGTGGTTTCGCTGGCGATGACGCCGGGCTCCTGAAAGCCGTAGATGCTGCATGAGGACGGCAGCACATAACGCTTGACCCCCGCCGCCCGGGCCAGCTTCGCTGTCGCCGCTCGGGCCTTGTGGTTGATGTCGTAGGTTTCGGTCTGGAAATGCTCGCCGGAGGGATCGTTGGAGATCGCGACCAGATCGACGACATGATCGATGCCGTCGAGATGGGCGGGCTTCACCTGGCGGGCGTCCTCGCGGACGATCTCAAGGCGGCCGTGTTCGGGCAGGGTTTCACGGCCGAAGAAAAACCGGTCGAGCGCGCGCACCCGATAGCCGGCCTCCAGCAGCATTGGCACCAGCGTCGAACCGATGTAGCCGCCCGCGCCGGTCACGAGCACGGTTTCGTCCGATGTCGTCGATCCTGTCATCGTTGTGATGTTACCCCGTTGCCGGACCGGCGTCGCCACGGGTGTCGGATGCCGCCAGCCGACATCCTAGAACCAGTGAACGACGTCATTGAAGAACGGCTGTATCCGGTCCTTGTCGGACAAAATCAAGTCATTCTCGTGAAAAGGCCAAGTAATTCCAAGGGTCGGGTCGTTGAAGCGAATGCCGAGATCATGAGCCGGCGCGTAGTAGGCCGTCACCTTGTAGATGATCTGCGTATTCGGTTCGAGGGTGCAGATGCCGTGGGCAAATCCCTTGGGCACCAGAATCTGGTTCCAGAGATTCGCCGAGATTTCGGCCGCGACCCATTTGCCGAAGGTCGGGGAGTCTTTGCGGATATCGACGGCGACATCGAGAATCCGGCCGCTGACCACGCGGACGAGCTTGTCCTGCGCGTGGGGCACCCCCTGATAATGCAGGCCACGGAGCGTACCCGCGTGTTCGGACAGGGAGTGGTTGTCCTGCACGAAATCCAGCGCGATGCCGGCTTCGGCAAAGGCGGCCTTGTTGTAGGTTTCCGAAAAGAAACCACGGGAATCGCCATGTTTCTTCGTGGCGATGATCCTGACTTCGGGAATGTCCAGTGCGCGGACGTCCAGGCTCATGGGTGTCTCTCCATGGAAACGGTTCGCCCGGTATGGCCGGGGCGGGAGTCCCGGCGGGATGCTGGCGAGGTTGCGGGAAGGCGCAATCCGGTCCGCTTCCGGCCATTTACCGCGTGGCGGAATAGACCGCCGCGCCCTGAATGACCGGGGACGTCAGCGTGCCGATCGCCTGGAAGACCTTCTGGATTTCGGCCATCGGAGCGTTCGCGACATAGAGGATGTCCTTGTTCCGCATCGAGATGGAGCGGGCGAGGAAGTAGGAGTTCGCATCCTTCATGTTCAGGCGATAGACCACGGGCACGGACGGCGTGCCCCGGTCCGGCAGGTCGGGCCGCAGCTCATGGACGAGTTTCGCCGGCTCGAAGCGGAGCAGGAAGACCCCCGAGGCGTCCGCGCGCTGGTCGAGCAGGCCGCCGGCCTTCGCGATGCCTTCCTCCAGCGTGATTCCGGAGGCATTGAACGGCACGGAGGCATTGGTGCCGGTGCCGCCGAAGGCGGTGAAGGACTGCGGATCGCGCACCACGGTGATGATGTCGCGCGGCCGCACGAAGATATTCTCCTGCGGATTCGCTAGGATCGTGTTGAAGGCGACGTTCACGGTCTCGTTGCCGCGGGTCAGGCGGATGAAGCTCTCGTGGGCCGGGCTGCGGATGCCGCCGGCGGAGCCGACCACATCGAGAATGCGGTCGCCACGGATGCCGAGGGGAACCCGCGCGCCGTTGGTGACCTCGCCGGTGACGGTGACGGTGTTGCTGCTGTTCTGCGCGATGCTGACCACGGCCTGCGGCTCGATGGCCTTGCCTTTCAGCGCCTCGACGATCTGCGCTTCCACATCGGAAGGGCGCCGGCCGGAGACGCGGATGCGGCCGGCATAGGGCACCTGGATCGTGCCCGCCTGGTCCACCACCTGCACGGGAATCGAGGCCGTGCGCGAGCCCGGCGTGGTCCGGTCCATGACCGGAGCGGAGAACAACCCTCCGGCGGCCGCTTCCCAGATCGTCACGGTCAGCGCGTCACCGACGCCGATTCGCACGTCCGGCGCGGGGCGGCGGTCCTTGAAGCGGCCGTAAAGCGTCTCGCGCGGCTGCCGGGACAGAATGCTGGCGGTGCGGTGATCGATGTCGATCAGGACATAGCCGGCCATGGCGTCGCTGGTCTCGCCCTGATTGACGATCTCGGCGGCGGTCGGGCCGGCTGAAGGAATGGTCGAGCACGCCGACAGCAGCGCTGCCGCGGAGCAGGCGGCTGTGAGGATGGGCCAGTTTTTGAGCACAGGAATTTGCCGGCCTCTGTTACGGGTCGCAGACCTTGCGCCTACCATAGTTGAGATTCACCTACCAGCAACCCGCCGGGATAGCTTTTTCGCCGCTGTGACCCGCCCGCAACAGGTATCCGAAAGTAAAATGATCGGGCGAGTGAGGATCTGAGTGCGGATTCATATGATGCTGTAAGCAACCATAAAAAATGGCGGTCGATCGGTTGATTTATGAAGATTTCATGATGGAGCTGGCTGGCGCGGGCACTCGCGAATGGTTTGATAAGCGGGTATCAGATATCTTTTTTACTTCATCTCTGTGTCACCATCCGTGACGTTGCAGGCCAGCCCCGCGCGATATCTGGCGATGCAGGCCGCCATGAGCCGATAATAAAACGCACCGGGTGGCGTGGCGGCAGGTTCGATATCCCGGCTGTATTCGGCGTCATATTGATCGACGAACACCTTGGTGCCGTCCGGCCAGTGGTCGTTGGCTGCAGTGCAGCCGGTATGCGCGGCTTCTCCGCCCCGCAGGCAGTAGCGCTGGGCCATCCACTCGTTCCAGCCCGCGATAGTCACGATGGGAATGCCGGGATAGTGCGTCGCCAGCGTCTCGAACTGGCGGACGAGCGTGCGGCCGTGGAATTTCGGAACAGCCGTCGTCTTGCGGCTGATGAAGGTGTCCTGATAGGCGGCCGCGATGGGGATCTGTTCGGCAACGCCGTTCCGGCCGAAGGCGGGCTGGTTGCATGGCTGTTCGCCGCCGGAGGCGAGAAAGCCGCTTTCGCAGGGCTCCATGAAGCTCCAGCGCGCCTCGGAACCGCGGAGCAGCCCCCACATCGGCCGCAGCGTCAGGTGCTGCGCGAGCCTGCCGGCTTTGGCGCTGTCCGTCCGAAACAGGTGATTGTCCGCGATAAGGGCCAGCGGTTTGCCGTCATGCCGGAAGGCCAGGTCCGGCTTGCCCCCCAGAAGATCCGTCAGGCTTTCCAGCATGTTCCCGCGCGCGGTTAGCGGCGCCCAGGGGACGATACGGGGTGCTCCGGGCACCGTGCTCCACACATCGAGCATGGCGCGGAACGGAGCCATGATTCCGGCCGGAGAATCCGGCGTGCGCGCATCGGCGAATTCGTTGTTGGTTGCATCGATGATGACGAAATCGATGCCGGCATCGCGAAGCTGCTCGGCATGCCGCCGCAGGACGTCCGGCCGGTCCGCGAGGCAGTAATAGCCGCCGGCCGGCTCGCTCCAGAAATGAAACTCGGGAACGGGTCCCCAGGGCCGCTGCCCTGAAATCGCCTTTGCGATATCGTGGGGTCTTCCCTGCGTGCGATTCAGGGCGAGGCAATGC
Organism: Xanthobacteraceae bacterium; assembly: GCA_035556495.1. Taxonomy (GTDB): domain Bacteria; phylum Pseudomonadota; class Alphaproteobacteria; order Rhizobiales; family Xanthobacteraceae; genus CANKHJ01. The sequence goes on from DATMEW010000024.1 coordinate 45,620, forward strand.
CAGAGCGAGTAGATGATGCCAAATCGGGTGGCTGCGAGGTCAGCCGGGCCTTGAACGCGCAACGGTTGGCGCCCGGCGTTCAGGAACGATCCCAGCGCCAGAACAGCGATCAGCACCACCGTTGCGGCCAGGCCGGCGGAAATGCGCCACGGAAGATGCAGAGGTTTAAATGGCACCGGTTGTCTTTATGTCTTTACATGATCTTCGTTAATGTGATTCCGGCGCATGGATAACGGCATTTGCTGGCCGTATACTTCGATCATGTAAGTCTACTGCCGTAGCTCACCCTGATCTGGATTGAATTCAGAGAAAAATGGCAGTTTTGAGGGTGCCGCCGTCAATCGTTTCTTCCATCTCAACTTGAAATTAAATCACCGGCTGAGGTAATTTGTCGCGTAGTTTGTCCGTGTGATGGCCTTGGCTTCGGGGGCGTTCTTTGGCTTCTCTCCAGTATCCGAACGACGAAATCGCCATTGTCGGATGGTCCTGTCGCGTGCCGGGCGCATCCTCGCCCAAGGCGTTGTGGGCGCTGCTGAGTGAAGGGCGCTGCGCCGTGTCACGCATCCCGGCGGATCGCTGGATGCAGGAGCGCTACGGTCATCCGAAGAAGCAGCAGCCCGGCAAGAGCTACACCTGGGCGGCCGGCGTCATCGACGACGTGTTCGGCTTCGATCCGACCGCGTTCGGCCTCTCCCCCCGCGAGGCCCAGCAGATGGACCCGCAGCAGCGGATCCTGCTCGAACTGACATGGGAGGCGCTGGAGGACGCCGGCATTCCGCCTTCGTCGCTGGCGGGCAAGGATGTCGGAGTTTTCGTCGGCGGCTCCTCGCTCGACTATGGCACCTCGCGGGTCTTCGATCTCGCGAGCGGCGATCAGTATTTCGCGACGGG
>DATMEW010000025.1:0-7513 GCA_035556495.1 Xanthobacteraceae bacterium
AAGGCCGCCATCGACTACAATCCGCACGCCCTCGATGGTCAGCGAGGTTTCGGCGATGGACGTCGCCAGCACCACCTTGCGCCGGCCGGACGGCGCCGGTGCGATGGCCCGGTCCTGCACGTCCGCATCCAGCGCGCCATACAGCGCGACGACATCCACCGAAGGAGCGTCGATACCTTCGCGCAACAGCGTCTCAGTGCGGCGAATTTCGCCCGCGCCGGGCAGGAAAGCGAGCACGGAGCCCGGCTCGGCCCGCAGCGCCCGCTGCACAGCCGCCACCACCTGCCGTTCCACCGGCAGCGCGGGATCGCGTCCGAGATAGCGCGTCTCGACCGGGAAGGCGCGGCCGGCGCTCTCCACCACCGGGGCGTCACTCAACAGGCGCGAGACCCGCGCGCCGTCCAGCGTGGCGGACATCACCAGCAGCCGCAAATCCTCGCGCAGGCCCTGCTGGACGTCGCGGGCGAGCGCAAGGCCGAGGTCGGCATCGAGCGAGCGCTCGTGGAATTCGTCGAACAGCACGGCGGCGATGCCGGTGAGCGCCGGATCGTCCAGCACCAGCCGCGTGAACACCCCCTCGGTGACGACCTCGATCCGGGTTCTGCCCGATACCTTCGAACCGAACCGCACCCGCAGACCCACCGTGCCGCCGAGCGGCTCGCCCAGGGTCGCCGCCATGCGCGCGGCGGCGGCGCGGGCCGCGATGCGGCGCGGCTCAAGGACCAGAATTTTGCGGCCCTGCGCCCATGGCTCGTCCATCAGCACCAGCGGCACGCGGGTGGTCTTGCCCGCCCCGGGCGGGGCGACCAGCACCGCACAGTCGCGCCCCCGCAAGGCTGCCGTCAGGCCCGGCAGCGCCGCATCGATCGGCAGGGCATTGCCAGCGAACCGATCCGCCATGGTTAACGAAACCTCACCAAGCCGGCTGGCACGCGCCTTGCGACCGCAAGGCTAATGCAACGCCCGTGTTGCAGAATGATACGGCGGCGCATGGAAATGGGACAGGCACACGCCTTTGCGAGCAATTTCCGGAGACAGCACGGCATGACGGCTTATACCACGCCGGCTTATGCCACAGTCGCGGCGCGAGTCGACTGGGTCGATTACGCCAAGGGCTTCTGCATCGTCTTCGTGGTGATGATGCACTCGACCCTGGGCGTCGAAGCGGCAGCCGGCGAAACCGGCTGGATGCACTGGCTTGTGGCTTTCGCCCAGCCGTTCCGCATGCCGGATTTCTTCCTCATTTCCGGACTGTTTCTTGCCCGCGTGATCGACCGGGACTGGCGCACCTATCTGGACCGCAAGGTCGTCCATTTTCTCTATTTCTACCTGCTCTGGATCGCGATCCAGTTCGCCTTCAAGGCCCCCGGCATCGCCGCCGAGCACGGCGCGGGCGGGGCCGCCTGGGCGCTGGTGGAAACCATCTGGGAACCGTTCGGCACGCTGTGGTTCATCTATCTGCTGCCAATCTTTTTCGTTGTGACCCGGCTGCTGCACGAGGCCCGCGTGCCCAGGCTCGCGATCCTCCTGTTCGCGGCCGCGCTGGAAATCGCGCCGATCCATACCGGCTCCATCGTGATCGACGAATTCGCCTCGCGTTTCGTCTATTTCTATGCCGGCTACGTCGCAGCTCCGCACATCTTCGCGCTGGCGGACTGGGTCATCGCGCGCCCCGCAGTAGCCTTGGGTGGCCTCATGATCTGGGCCACGATGAACGCTCTGCTGGTCTTCTCCGGCTTCGCCCACCTGCCGCTGGCCTCGCTCGCCCTCGGCTTCGCCGGTGCTGCGGCCGTGGTCGCCGTTTCGGCCCTGATGTCCCGTTCACGCGCATTCTCCCCGCTGCGCTTCGCGGGCCAACATTCGCTTGTGGTCTATCTCGCCTTTTTCCTTCCCATGGCGGTGAGCCGAACCGTGCTGCTCAAGACCGGCATCACCGATATCGGCACCATCTCGCTGATCGTGACCGCCGCCGGCGTCATCGCTCCGCTCCTGCTGTTCCTGGCTGTGCGGCATACCCGCCTCAGCTTCCTGTTCGAGCGGCCGGATTGGGCGAAGCTGCGCCCCGGCCGGCGTGCGGTCATGCAGCCGGCGGAATGAGTGGAACGGCCTCCTGCCTCGCGCATTGAGGCAGGATGTATTCTTTCGAGACTGTCATCGGCCTTGCGGCGGCGGCCTGCACGGCGCTTGCAAATCTTCCTCAACTGCTCAAGGCATGGCGGACCGGCGAGACCGAAGACGTCTCGCTCAGGATGCTGCTGGTGCTCGCCACCGGCCTGTCGCTCTGGATCGTCTATGGCGCACTGAGGGGCGACGGCGTCATCATTCTGGCCAATGCGGTCAGCGTGACCATCGTCGCCGGCCTCCTCGCCCTGAAGCTCCGCGATTTGCGGGGCGGCCCCCGCAAGGGCGGCGATCTATCCACCGCCCTTCGCAAGCCCGATCCGCCCTGAACCCCCGCCGGTGGCGAAGGCGGTCCCCCGGTGCTACATCCGCAGGGTCCACCGGCATCCCGAAGGTTCCATGCCCGACACCGCTCAAGCACCCGTCGCCGCCGCGCGCGCCCTCGCCAAGGGCGACCATGTCTTCCTGGTCGATGGCTCGGGCTATATCTTCCGCGCCTATCACGCGCTGCCGCCGCTGACGCGCAAATCAGACGGGCTGCAACTCAACGCCGTGCTCGGCTTCTGCAACATGCTGTGGAAACTGCTGCGCGACATGAAGCCGGACGAACGGCCGACCCACCTCGCCGTGGTGTTCGACAAGTCCGAGCAGACATTCCGCACCGAGATGTATCCGGATTACAAGGCTCACCGGCCGGAAGCGCCGGCGGACCTGATCCCGCAGTTCGCGCTCATCCGCGAGGCCGTGAAGGCGTTCGACCTGCCCTGCCTCGAACAGGCCGGCTTCGAGGCCGACGACCTGATCGCCACCTATGTGCGGCAGGCCTGCGAGGCGGGCGCCACCGCCACCATCGTGTCCTCGGACAAGGACCTGATGCAGCTCGTGACCGACTGCGTCACCATGTACGACACCATGAAGGACAAGCGCATCGGCCCCGCCGAGGTGGTCGAGAAATTCGGCGTCGGCCCCGACAAGGTGATCGAGGTGCAGGCGCTGATCGGGGACTCCACCGACAACGTGCCCGGCGTGCCGGGCATCGGCGTCAAGACCGCCGCGCAGCTCATCGGCGAATTCGGCGACCTCGAAACGCTGCTGGCCCAGGCCGGCACCATCAAGCAGCAGAAACGCCGTGAGACCCTGATCGAACATGCCGACAAGGCGCGGCTCTCGAAGGTGCTGGTCACGCTCGATCAGAACGTCCCGCTGGACACGCCAATCGAGGATCTCATCGTGCAGGAGCCGGACTACCGGCGGCTGATCGCCTTCCTCAAGGCGATGGAATTCAACACGCTGACCCGGCGCGTAGCGGAATTCTCCGGCACGGAAGCCAGCGAGATCGAGGCCGACGCCAATCTCGCCAACGGCAGATCATCCGGCAACGCAGCCGCCCAGCCGCGCTCGCCGTTCGGCGGCAATGGCGCGGCCACATCCGCAATGTCGAAGCGAAGCACCAGCCAGCCCGACACGGGGCCCGGCGAGCTCATGGCGCCGACAGCGCTCGCGGAAGCCCGCGCGCAGGAGGCGCGCGACACCCGGATCGACCCCGCCGGCTACCAGGCCATCCGCACGCAGGAGGCGCTCGCCGCCTTTCTCGCGCGCGCAAAGGAGACACGGCTGCTCTCCCTGGCGACGAAGGCCAATGGCGACGACCCGATGCAGGCGGAACTGTGCGGCATCGCGCTGGCCGTCGCGCCGGGCGAGGCCTGCTATGTGCCGCTTGGCCACCGCAGCGGCGGCGATGGCGACGGTTCGGGCCTGTTCGGCGGCGAACGCCTCGCCGACCAGATCGAGGAAAATGCCGCCCTCGCCGCGCTCAAGGCGGTGCTTGAAGACGACGCCGTCCTCAAGCTCGGCCATGACATCAAATTCGACCAGCAGATGCTCGCCCAGCGCGCCATCGCCCTGACGCTGGCCGACGACATCATGCTGATGTCCTATGTGCTGGATGCCGGCCGCGCCGCCCATGGCGTCGAACAGCTCAGCGAACGCTGGTTCGGCCACAAGGCGATCTCTCATGGCGAGGTCGTCGGCAGCGGCAGATCGGCCGTCAGCTTCGACCGCGTCGCACTGGAGAGGGCCACCGCCCATGCCGCCGAGCGCGCCGACCTGATCCTGCGGCTGTGGCATGCGCTGCTTCCCCGCCTGCCGGCCGAGCGGATGAAAACGGTGTATGAGACACTGGAGCGGCCGCTGGTGCCGGTGCTGGCGCGGATGGAGAATCGTGGCATCAGCATCGACCGCCAGACCCTCTCGCGGCTGTCCGGGGATTTCGCCCAGCGCGCGGCGGGGCTGGAGGCGGAGATTCAGGACCTTGCCGGCGAGCCGCTCAACCCCGGCAGCCCGAAGCAGATCGGTGACATTCTTTTCGGCAAGATGAGCTTGCCCGGCGGCAAGAAGACCAAGACCGGCGCGTGGTCCACCTCCGCCTCCGTGCTCGACGAACTGGCCGAGATGGGCCACGACCTGCCGCAGAAGATCCTCGACTGGCGGCAGGTGTCGAAGCTCAAATCGACCTATACCGACGCACTGCCCGAATTCGTCAATCCGCAGACCGGCCGGGTCCATACCGCCTATGCGCTGGCGGCGACGACGACCGGCCGGCTGTCGTCATCCGACCCCAATCTTCAGAACATTCCGATCCGCACCGAGGAAGGCCGCAAGATCCGCAAGGCCTTCATCGCCCCTGCCGGCCGCAAGCTGATCTCGGCGGACTATTCGCAAATCGAGCTGCGCCTGCTCGCGGAGATCGCGGATATTCCCGTGCTGAGGCAGGCGTTCCACGACGGGCTCGACATCCACGCCATGACGGCGTCGGAAATGTTCGGCGTGCCGGTCAAGGACATGCCCGGCGAGATCCGCCGCCGCGCCAAGGCCATCAACTTCGGCATCATCTATGGCATCTCCGCCTTCGGCCTCGCCAATCAGCTCGGCATCGCCCGCGAGGAGGCCGGCGCCTATATCCGGACCTATTTCGAGCGCTTCCCCGGCATCCGCGACTACATGGAAGAAACCAAAGCCTTCGCCAAGGCGAACGGCTATGTGACGACGCTGTTCGGCCGCAAGTGCCACTATCCGGACATCAAGGCGTCCAACGCCTCGATCCGCGCCTTCAACGAGCGCGCCGCGATCAATGCGCGCCTGCAAGGCACGGCGGCGGACATCATCCGCCGCGCCATGACGCGGATGGACGCGGCTCTCGCCGCGCAGGGGCTTTCAGCGCAGATGCTGCTTCAGGTGCATGACGAACTGGTGTTCGAGGCGCCCGACGATGAGATCGAGAAGACCCTGCCGGTGGTGCGGCAGGTGATGATCGATGCGCCGCATCCGGCCGTGCAGTTGTCCGTACCGTTGCAGGTCGAGGCCCGCGCCGCGACCAACTGGGACGAGGCCCATTGATCGAGTCGGATCCCGCACGGTCGGGATCTGACGTTCCGCAGCGCCTCGTCGCACCACCCTTTTCGCGCGTCCGATGCGGCATCGCTCCGCCGCTCAGAACCGCCAGGTGAGGCCCGCGACGGGGCCGCTCAGGCGCGTCTTGTAGACATGACCATCGCGATCGTAATCGACGTCCAGCACCTTGTAGCCCGCCGAGACGGAGAGGTGGTCGGTGAAGGCGTAATTGACGGTGGCGAGCGCCGACCACGTGGAATCGGCCGCCGCACCGAAGCCGCCGATATCGGCCTGAGCCTGGAGTGACAGATTCTCCGTCAGACGGAGGAATGCCCGCACACCGACCAGCGGGTCCGCCCAGCCGAAGCTCGCGCCGTAACTTCGCGACAACCCGAGAGCGCTGACGGTCACCGTGTTGGAGAGACGCCAGAATCGCGCGCCACCCAGGACGTCGAGCGTGAAAACCGGCGCATCGACGATACGATAGCCGCCCTGGACAGTGGCCGTGAACTGGCTGGAGTCGAGTTTCCCATTGACGACGATGCCGGGCGGAACGGGAATGGGAAGCGGCGGCAGCGGGCCGAAGGCATGGCTTTCGGTCGTGTTCACATACATCACGTCCGCCGAGAAAACGAAGCGGTCATACCGCCCCCAGATGTTGACGAAGCCGCCGAAGTTGAGATTGTCCATGACATCCGAAAACGACTTCTCGACGCCGATGGTCGGCGCACGGCGGAACGGCGATACGTCCCCCTTGAGACCGGCCGCCCACATATAGGGCGAGATCTGCAAGGCCCAGTTCCGATGTTCGGTCATGACCGCCAACGGCGCTTCCGGCCGGGCCGGGACGATGTCGGCAGCCTGGGCAGCGTGTGCGCCGCACAGGGTCAGGGCAACGACAACAGCATAGCTCTTCAAGGCAAACTCCTTCAGGCCGACAGCGTGTTCTTGTGAATGCGCCCATCCTTCATGACGAGCTTCAGCGTCCGGTCTGGATCAGCAATGAGAGAAATGTCCTTGAGCGGATTGCCGTCCACCACGAGAATGTCGGCATAAGCTCCGGCCTCGATGCGTCCGAGCTTTGCCGGATAGGGATTGCGTGGCCCCGAAAGGCCCAGAAGCTCGGCATTGCCGCTGGTCAGAAGCCGCAGCACCTCGGCGGCATCATACCAGCGGGCGAATTTCGCGAGCTGCCGCCCCTGGGTGGCGGTACCTTTCGGGTTGAACAGGATATCCGTGCCAAGCGCCATTCTGACGTTATACTTCCGGCCCAGTTCGATCGCCCTCACGGTGCCTTCCGCGATCATCCGCTGGTTGTCCCGCTGTTCAGGCGTACTATAGGTGTTGGCGTCTTCATCGGCGAGAAACGGCTGGATACTCCACCAGGCGCCCGCATCCGCCATCCGCTTCGCCGCATCCTCGTCCGCAAGCTGGCCGTGTTCGATCGATTTCACACCGGATGCAAGCGCGCGCCGGATGCCGGCGGACGTGTAGGTGTGAACGCAGACATAGGTGCCCCAATCTTGCGCCGCGGCGACCGCCGCCTTCATCTCCGCCTCGGTATACTGGAGCGCGTCGATCGGGTCGTAAGCGGATGCGACGCCGCCACCACCCATGATCTTGATCTGGCTAGCACCAAGCAGAAGCTGCTCGCGCACCCGGCGCAGCACCTCCGCCTCGCCGTCCGCAATCACCGCAATGCCCGCCCGCTCGGTCACGTTGAGGTCGCTTTGCGGCGTGCGCGGCAGGTCCGTGCGCATGCGGAAATCGCCATGCCCGGAGGTCTGCGAAATCATGGCGCCGGAGGGATAGATGCGCGGCCCGGCGACGCGGCCTTCGTCGATGGCACGCTTCAGCGCGAATGACGGGCCTCCGACATCCCGCACCGTCGTGAAACCGCGCAGCACCGTGCGCTCGGCCTCCTGCGCGGCGACGAGATGGACGTAGGGGATATCGGCGGTCATCGCCGCCATCTGCGAAATGCCGGCGAGGATCGAGTGCC
>DATMEW010000026.1:0-13056 GCA_035556495.1 Xanthobacteraceae bacterium
CTCCGGCGCGGTGGCGGATCGCAATGCGCCCCGGCCGCTGGCGGATGCGGTCTCGGCGCTGGTCAATCTCGGCTATGGTCAGCCTCAGGCGGCCGCCGCCGTTGCGGCCGCCGCGCGGGATGCGGGCGAGGGTGCGGAGACCCGGACGCTGATCCGCCTCGGCCTGAAGGAACTCAGCAAGTGACGCATCGAATGGGACGGCCGTGACCACAGCGCCGCGCATCGTGACGCCGGAGCGCCGCGAGGACGACCTCACGGAGCAGACCATCCGGCCCCAGAGCCTTGAGGATTTTGTCGGGCAGGAACAGGCCCGCGCCAACCTGCGCGTGTTCATCGAGGCGGCCAAGGCGCGCGGCCAGGCGCTGGATCATGTGCTGTTCGTCGGCCCGCCCGGCCTCGGCAAGACCACGCTGGCGCAGATCATGGCGCGCGAACTTGGCGTCGGCTTCCGCTCGACCTCCGGCCCGGTCATCGCCAGGGCCGGCGACCTTGCGGCGCTGCTGACCAATCTCGAAGAGCGCGACGTGCTGTTCATCGACGAGATCCATCGTCTGAACCCGGCGGTGGAGGAAATCCTCTACCCGGCGATGGAGGACTTCCAGCTCGACCTCATCATCGGCGAAGGGCCGGCCGCGCGTTCGGTGAAGATCGACCTGTCGAAATTCACGCTGGTCGGCGCGACGACGCGGGCAGGGCTGCTCACCAATCCGCTGCGGGACCGGTTCGGCATTCCGGTGCGGCTGAATTTCTATACGGATGCCGAACTGGAACTGATCGTGAGCCGCGGCGCGCGGGTGCTCGGCGTCGCCATGACCAAGGACGGCGCCAACGAGATCGCGCGGCGTTCGCGCGGCACGCCCCGCATCGCCGGCCGGCTGCTGCGCCGGGTCTGCGACTTCGCGCTGGTCGCCAAGGCCGAGACAATCGACCGCGCGGTGGCCGACAAGGCGCTGCGCGCGCTGGAGGTGGACGCCGCCGGGCTGGACGCCATGGACCGGCGATATCTTTCCATGATCGCGGAGAATTACGGCGGCGGGCCGGTCGGCATCGAGACCATCGCGGCGGCGCTGTCCGAGCCGCGCGACGCCATCGAGGAAATCATCGAGCCCTATCTGATCCAGAAGGGCCACGTGCAGCGCACCCCGCGCGGACGGCTGCTCACCGCTCATGCCTTCCGCCATCTCGGCCTGCCGGAGCCGTCCGCCGCGCCCGGCCAGCCGGGCCTGTTCGGAAGCGGGGAGGACGATTAGCGCGCATTGAATAGCGCATCATCTGATGCTATTTTTGATGCTATCTGCCTCGGGACAGCATCATGCGAACGACCATCACCCTCGATGACGCCCTCGTCAAAGACGCGCAGGAATTGACCGGCATCACAGAGACATCCGCCCTGGTGCGCGCTGCCCTGACGGCTCTCGTGCAGCGCGAGGCCGCCCGACGTCTTGCGCTGATGGGCGGCACCGATCCTCAGGCGAAGGGAGCGCCCCGCCGGCGCTCCGCATCGTGATTCTCGTCGACAGTTCCGTTTGGATCGATCATCTCAGGCGGCCGCAGGAGCGGCTGCTCACCCTGCTGGATGACGACATGGTGATCACTCACACCTTCATTATCGGCGAGATCGCGCTTGGGCATGTGCGGGAACGCGGCCGCATGATCGCATTTCTGGAACTGTTGCGCCGGGCGGTGGAGCCGCGCGGCAACGAGATGCTCGAATTCATCAGGCGGCATCGCCTGTTCGGCCGGGGTCTCGGTTATGTCGACGTCAATCTGCTGCTCTCCGCGGTGCTGACGCCAAATGCGCGGCTCTGGTCCGAGGACAAGGCGTTGCGGCAGGCCGCCAAAGACCTGTCGGTCGGGTTCGAGCCATGAACGCGCCGAGCCTCGACGGCGCCATTGCCGATGGCCGCCACACCATGCCGGTGCGGGTCTATTACGAGGACACGGATTTTTCCGGCGTGGTCTATCACGCCAGCTATCTGCGTTTCATGGAGCGCGGCCGCACCAACTATCTGCGGCTGCTCGGCGCGGACCAGCATGCGCTGTTCGCGGAAGCCGCGGCGGAAGCGCCGGGCTTTGCCTTCGTGGTGCGCTCGATGCAGATCGAGTTTCTGAAACCCGCGCGGATGGACGACCTGCTTACGGTGGAGACATGGCCGCAGGAGGTGAAAGGCGCGTCCATCATGCTGCACCAGCGCGTGCTGTGCGGCGGGGCGGTGCTGATCGAGGCGCGGGTGCGCGTCGCCTTCGTCTCCGGCGGCCGGGCCCGGCCGATCCCGAAGCCGCTGCGGCTCGCCATGGCCGCCGATATGCCCGCGCTGCCGTGAGGCCGGTGGATCGACGGCCGTGCCGCCCTGATGTAAAGCCTTGATACATGGGATGGTCGAGACGCGGTCCGCCGGGACGTGGACAGAAGGACGAGGGGGCCGGCAGCAGCGGCGAAAGCCGCGGCTATCATCATGGCAACCTGAAAGAGACCCTGATCCGCGCGGCGCTGGAGCTGATCGCGGAGAAGGGGCCCGCGGGATTCACTTTCGCCGATGCCGCCCGCTGGGCCGGGGTCAGCGCTGCCGCGCCTTACCGTCATTTCAAGGACCGCGACGACCTGCTGGCGGATATCGCCCGGCGCGGCTTCGAGGAATTCGAGAAGGCGCTGGCAAAAGCCTGGAACGGCGGCCAGCCCGATCCGCATGTCGCGTTTGACCGGCTCGGCAAGGCTTATCTCGCCTTCGCGCGCGGCCAGCCGGCCTATTACTCCGCGATGTTCGAGGCCGGGGTGCCGCTCGACGGCAATCCCGAATTGCGCGCGGCCGGCGAGCGGGCCTTCAATGTCCTGCGGCAGGCGGCCGAGACGCTGGTTGCGGAACTGCCCGCCGGCAAACGCCCTCCCGCGCTGATGATGGCGCTGCATATCTGGTCGCTGTCCCATGGCGTTGCATCGCTGTTCGCCCGGCCCGATGGAGCACGGCGCAGCCTGCCAATGTCGCCGGAAGACCTGCTGGAGGCCGGCGTGCTGGTTTATCTGCAAGGCCTGGGCCTGCGGGGTCTTGGAATCGCGCCGGACGGAGCCACCTGAAAAGCAGCGCCCGTATCGCCGGCGAGGCCGCGTGGGCCGAAAAAAGCAACAACACGGCATCACGTCAGGCTTGACATCGGATCGCGCCGTGCTACCTATGTGAATGTTAATAACATTAACACGCGAGAGGCCCCTCATGCCGATCACTGCGAAAATCGACGAAATGGGACGGCCGGCCTGGATCGCCCTGATGGTCCTCGGCTTCATCATCTGGTGGCCGCTGGGTCTGGCGACCCTCGTCTACATGTTCGGGAGCGGACGAATGGGATGTTCGGGATATGGCGGCGGAAATGGCCGCTGGCAGCACAAAATGGAGCGGATGCAGGCCAAGATGGACCGCATGCGCGAGCGCATGGGCGGATCGCCCGGCGGCAGCGGCCCATCGGGCTTCGGCTTCGGTGGTTGGGGCGGTCAGCCCTCCAGCGGCAACAGCGCCTTCGATGAATACCGCACCGAGACGCTGCGCCGCCTCGAAGAAGAGCAGCGCGAATTCAAGGAGTTTCTTGAGCGGCTGCGCTTCGCCAAGGACAAGACCGAGTTCGACCAGTTCATGGCCCAGCGCCGCCCGGGCGGCACCGGCGACACCCCGCCGCCGGCCGAGAGCTGATACCGGCACTTGATGCCAACATTTAGCATTGAGTTTCGAACCGGCTCATCCTGAATGATGCAGCGCCCGCCTCTGGCGGGCGTTGCCGCGTTCGGACATCGGATTTCCGCCGTCCGCCGGCCGTTCTTCGGCGCGTCCGCTCCGCCGGGCGGCCCCGGCGGTTCTCCGTCCGGCGCGGCCGGGCCCGGTCGGTAACCGAACATTAATCATGAAATGCATTGGTTGGGCGTCGGATTTCGGCGCGCAAGGCCGTAGTTCGGACACCTTTCCTGCCGAGGTGATGCGGCGGAAGCGGGGTCGGGGGGATCGTTCGCAGGTCCGGCCGCACCCGCGGGGTGTCGCGACGGCCGCGCGAGCCGCCAGAGGACGTGAGTGATGAACCCTGCCGACGCTTTGCCCGTTTCCGCCGATCTGTCCCTGATCGGGCTGTTCTGGCAGGCCCATTGGGTCGTGAAATTCGTGATGCTCGGCCTGATCGTCTGTTCGGTCTGGGTCTGGGCCATCGCCGTGGACAAGACCCTGCTGTATCGCCGGACCAAGTCCTCCATGGACCGGTTCGAGGAGGCGTTCTGGTCCGGCCAGTCGCTGGAGGAGCTGTATCGCTCCCTGTCGTCGCGGCCGACTCATTCCATGGCGGCGCTGTTCGTGGCCGCGATGCGGGAATGGAAGCGCAGCTTCGAGAGTTCCTCGCGGTCCTTCGCGGGCCTTCAGATGCGCATCGAGAAGGTGATGGATGTCACCATCGCGCGCGAGGTCGAGCGGCTGGAGCGCCGCCTGCTGGTGCTGGCGACGGTGGGGTCCGCCGGCCCCTTCGTCGGCCTGTTCGGCACGGTCTGGGGCATCATGAACAGCTTCCAGTCCATCGCCGCATCCAAGAACACCTCGCTGGCGGTGGTTGCTCCGGGCATCGCGGAGGCGCTGTTCGCGACCGCAATTGGCCTGATTGCTGCCATCCCCGCGACCATTTTCTATAACAAGTTCAGCTCCGAGGTGAACAAACAGGCCCAGCGCCTGGAAGGCTTCGCCGACGAATTTTCAGCGATTCTGTCCCGCCAGATCGACGAGCGGGCTTGAGAGAGCCGGGGTGGTGCCTGGCATGAGGGCGGCCTGATGGGCATGGGTGGAGCGAGCAGCGCAAGGCCGACCGGTCGCCGCGGCCGTCGCCGCGTCGGCGTGATGGCCGAGATCAATGTGACGCCGATGGTGGACGTCATGCTGGTGTTGCTCATCATCTTCATGGTGTCCGCGCCGCTCTTGACCGTCGGCGTGCCCATCGACCTGCCGCAATCCCAGGCTAAAAGCCTCGACCAGCAGGATCAGGAGCCGCTGGCGCTGTCCGTGCAGGCGGACGGCAAGATCTTTCTCCAGAACACCGAGGTGGCGATGGAGGAGCTCGTCCCGAAGCTGACCGCCATTGCGGAGGCCCGTGGCGGCAAGGATGAACGCATCTTCGTGCGCGGCGACCAGAAAGCCAACTATGGCGCGATGATGCAGGTGATGGGCCGCCTCTCCGGCGCCGGTTTCAAGCGCGTGGCGCTGGTGACGGAAGTGGAGCAGGGATCGTGAAGCAGGTCGTGAGGCAGGCAGCGAAACTGGCCCCGCAGCGCGTTTCGAACGGTTCGCCGGTCCGCATCGCAGCCCGATGCCGCCGGCAGGCAGAATGAGTGCAGGCCAGCCATGAGGGCGGGTTTCACAGTTTCCGTGGTTGCACATATCGCCCTGGTCGCCTGGGGCGTGGTCTCGTTCACGGGGCGGCCGCTGAAGGCGCTCCAGTCCGAGGCGCTGCCGGTGGACGTCATCAGCGCCAAGGAATTTTCCGAGATCACCAAGGGCTCCAAGACCGCCAAGCTGAAGGAGCCGGCCAAGCCGCTGGTGGAGAAGGTCGCGGAAACACCCAAGGTGGTGGACGATCCCGACACCAAGGTCGAGGAGAAAAAGCCCGAGATCAAGGCGGCGCAGGAAGCCGCGCCGCCGCCCCCGGCGCCGGAGAAGAAGCCCGAGCCTCCCAAGGAGGCCAAGGCCGAGCCGCCGAAACCGGAGGTCAAGCCCGAGCCCAAGCCGGAGCCGCCCAAGCAGGCCAAGGCCGAGCCGAAACCCGACCCCATCGCCGAGGCGCTGAAGAAGGAAGCGGCCAAGCCGCCGCCGAAGCTGCCGCCCAAAAAGCCCGAGACGAAGACGGCCGAGGCCAGGCCGCAGCCGACGCCGGAAAAGACCCAGCCCCAGAAGAAGCTCGACTTCGACAAGGTGGCGGCCCTGCTCGACAAGCAGGCGCCGCGCCGTGAGGCGGCGGCCGGCGAGACGCTCAATTCCACGCCGGCGCTGGGCACTTCCAAGGGCCAGTCGGCGCGGCTGTCGATGAGCGAACTCGACGCCCTGCGCGCGCGCCTGCGTGAATTGTGGAACCCGCCGGCCAACGCCAGCAATCCGGACGAGCTGGTGGTGCTGATCCGCGTCCAGCTCACCCGCGAAGGCCGCATCGCGCGCCCCGCCGAGATCATCCGCAAGGGCAGCAGCGCGCAGGCCGACGCCGCGGCCGCGAGCGCGATCCGCGCGCTGTTCCGCGGCCAGCCTTACGAGATGCTCCGCAAGGAAACCTATGAATCCTGGAAGGATATCGAGATCACCTTCGATCCCCGGGAAATGTTCGGCGGTTGACGCCCCTAACGATTTTGAGATGACGAGCCGATGTTGCGATCCGACATGCAAAAACCGCTTCTTCAATCGCGCCTTCCCGCCCGCAGCCCGCTGATTGCCGGAGAGTCAGCACAGCCCCTGCCGGCGCCGGGACTGAGCCGACGCGGCGCGTTGATGCTCGGCGCGGGGCTCGGCGCCGGGGCGCTCGCGGGCTTTGCGCCGCGCACGGCGCTGGCGCAGCTCAAGCTGGACATCACGCAAGGCACGCTCCAGCCGATTCCCATCGCGCTGCCGGATTTCACCGGCGTCCAGTTGCAGGACCCGCAGACCGCGCGCGCCGTCACCGGGATCATCGCCAACAACCTGCGCCGCAGCGGCCTGTTCGCGCCGATCGATCAGGCTGCCTATCTGGAAAAGATCAACACCATCGACGCGCAGCCGCGCTTCTCGGAATGGAGCGCCATCAAGGCCCAGGCGCTCGTCACCGGCCGGCTCACGCGCCAGCCCGACGGGCGGCTGAAGGCGGAATTCCGCCTCTGGGACGTGTTCGCCAGCCAGCAGCTCACCGGCCAGCAGTATTTCACCACGGCGGAGAACTGGCGGCGCATCGCCCATATCATCTCCGACGCGATCTATGAGCGGCTGACCGGCGAGAAGGGTTATTTCGACAGCCGCGTGGTGTTCGTGGACGAGACCGGCCCCAAGGATCGCCGGGTCAAGCGTCTCGCCATCATGGATCAGGACAGCGCCAACATCCGTTACCTGACCGGCGGTCAGGATCTGGTGCTGACGCCGCGCTTCTCGCCCTCCACGCAGGAAATCACCTATATGGCCTATGGCCAGGGCGACCCGCGCGTGTTTCTGCTCAACATCGAGACGGGCCAGCGCGAGATCGTCGGCAACTTCCCCGGCATGACCTTCTCGCCGCGTTTTTCGCCGGACGGCCAGCGCGTCATCATGAGCCTTCAGCAGCAGGGCAACGCCTCGCTGTTCGTCATGGACCTGCGCTCCAAGGCGACGACACGGCTCACCGACACTGCGGCCATCGACACCGCGCCGTCCTATTCGCCGGACGGCCAGCGCATCTGCTTCGAATCAGACCGCGGCGGCACCCAGCAGATTTATGTGATGGGCGCGGGCGGTGGGCAGGCCCAGCGCATCAGCTTCGGCCAGGGCCGCTATTCGACGCCGGTCTGGTCGCCGCGCGGGGACTATATCGCCTTCACGCGGCAGACCCCCGGCGCCGGCTTCGGCATCGGCATCATGCGGCCGGACGGCTCCGGCGAGCGCATCCTGGCCGACGGCTATCACAATGAGGGGCCGACCTTTTGCCCGAACGGCCGCGTCATCATGTTCTTCCGCGATCCCGGCGGCAATTCCGGTCCGTCGCTCTACACGGTCGATATCACCGGGCGGAACGAGCAGCGGGTGCAGACTCCGGCCTTCGCGTCCGACCCCGCCTGGTCGCCACTGTTGTCCTGATGCATCACCGATGGCGGCAACGACGCCGCGCCGCGGTGCGCCGCCGCGATGTCGCCATCCCGCCGTATTTGCGATCCAGTAACCATGACAACGGGTTTTCGACGATGCGGGCGGTTTGAGCGTTTGCTGCAACGCCTCGTCAAGGTTGACAGAACCTTCAGTTAACCAGAGCGCGGTACATCCGGAAGACGTCCGGACCTGAGCAGATTGGAGCAACCGGCATGACGAGTGTGATGCGTATCATCCGCGGCGCGAAGCTGGCTGCGGCGTTTTCCGTGGTGCTGGCGCTGGGCGCCTGCGCCAGCAATACCGACCAGATGGCGGGAGCCGGCGGTGTGGGCGGCGCGGGCGCGCCCGGCAGCCAGCAGGACTTCGTGGTCAATGTCGGCGACCGCGTGTTCTTCGAATCGGATTCGACCGATCTGACCCCGCAGAGCCGCGCGACGCTCGACAAGCAGGCGCAGTGGCTGAACAACTACGGCCAGTATTCCTTCACCATCGAGGGCCATGCGGACGAGCGCGGCACCCGGGAATACAACATCGCCCTCGGCGCCCGCCGCGCCCAGGCCGCGCGTGACTATCTCGCCTCCCGTGGTGTCTCGCCGGCGCGGATGCGCACCATCTCCTACGGCAAGGAACGGCCGGTGGCGGTGTGCAACGACATCTCCTGCTGGTCGCAGAACCGCCGCGCGGTCACGGTGCTGAACGCCCAGTCCTGATTTCGGCGGGCTATCGTCGAGGTTCGCAGCGGCGCCGCGAGGCGCCGTTGCCGTTTGCACCCCTACCGGTTGCGCCGGTTGCAGGTTCCAGTTCAGTTGTTGTCATTTCGCCATGGCATGCACAGATTTGCCGGCGCGACATATTTTGGCCCCGTGGCCGGCGATAGTCGCGCGTATGCGGCGGATGATGCGCCGCGACGCCCAAGATGCGTTTCCAGATGCAGAACTGCGATCCCGCGATGACCGCTTCGACCAAAACCGCTTCGATCAAGACTGATTCGATCCTGTGCAGGCTGACCCTTGCCGGCGCGCTGCTCGTGGCGGGCGCATGGCCGGCGGCGGCCCAGTCCGGCGGCCTGCTCGACGGCCTGTTCAATGGTGGCCAGCAGCAGCCCCGGCAGGACCAGACGGCGCAGATGTCGGGCTCCGATCTCGTCGTGCGGCTCGACCGGCTGGAAGGCCAGATCCGGCAGCTCACCGGCGCCATCGAGCAGTTGCAATATCGCAACCAGCAGCTCGAACAGCAGCTCAAGCGCGCGCAGGACGATACGGACTATCGCTTCCAGGAGCAGGGCGCGCAGGGCGCCCGTGGCGGGGTCCGCCCGCAGGCGGTTCAACCCGGCCAGCCCGCCGTCGCGCCGCCCCGCGTCCAGCAGCCCCCTTCGGCGCCGCCGGCCCAGGGCGGCCAGCGCCGGGGCGATGCTTTCGATCCCGCGCAGGCGCCTGAGGCGCCGGGCGTGCCGCGCACGCTGGGCTCTCCCCACAGCGCCTCGACCCCGGATGACGAGGTCGGTGCCAATATCGGTGCCCCCGGTGGACGGTCCGCCGGCGCGCCGCTGGACCTTTCGACCATGGCCGGGGCGGCGGCCGCCGATCCCGCCCTTGCGCCGCCGGCGACCTATGGCGCGCAGAATGCGCCGGTGGCGCAGGCCGGCATGCAGGTGGCGGCCGTCGAGCCGCCGAGCCAGTCGCCCAAGGATCATTTCGACCTCGGCTATGGCTACATCCTGCGGCGCGAATATGCGCAGGCCGAGCAAACGATGCGCGGCTTCCTCGAACGCTATCCGAACGACTCCCGCCGGGCCGATGCCGAATACTGGCTGGGCGAAAGCCTGTTCCAGCGCCAGCTTTACCGCGATGCGGCGACCTCGTTCCTCACCGTCTCGACCAAATACGAGACGGCGGCGCGCGCCCCGGACTCGCTGCTGCGCCTCGGCCAGTCCCTTGCCGCCCTGGGCGAAAAGGAAACCGCCTGCGCGACCTTCAACGAGGTCGGCCGCAAATATCCCAAGGCCGCCGCCGCCGTGCGGCAGGGCGCGGAGCGGGAACTCAAGCGTGTCCGATGCTGAGGCGCAGCCGGTTTCGGCGGCCGAGGCCAATGCCGTCTTCGATGGCCTGACTCATGAGCCGGCCCTTCTGATCGCCGTATCGGGAGGGCCGGATTCCATGGCTCTGCTGGAATTGCTGGTCCGCTGGCGGCGGGATTTGCCGGCCGGCCCGCGCCTTCTCGCCGCGACGGTGGATCACGGATTGCGAGCGGACGCCGCCGATGAAGCCGCGATGGTCAAGGCGCGGGCGAAGCAACTCGGCGTCAGCCACCGGACACTGCGCTGGACCGGGGCCAAGCCCGCCACCGGGCTTCAGGAAGCCGCGCGAACCGCCCGCTATCGCCTGCTGGCGCAGGCCGCGCGCCGGGGGGGGGCGGGAGTCGTGCTGACGGCCCATACCCTCGACGATCAGGCCGAGACCGTGCTGCTGCGGCTCGCGCGCGGCAGCGGCCTCGCCGGCCTCAGGGCCATGGCGCGGGAGACGGCGATTGCGCCGGATGTCCGGCTGGTACGGCCGCTGCTGGAGATCCCCAAGGTGCGGCTGGTGGCGACGCTGGCGCAGGCCGGCGTCGGCTTCGCCACCGATCCGTCGAATGCGGACGGCCGCTTCACCCGCGCCCGGTGGCGCGGCGCGATGCCGGCGCTGGCGGCGGAGGGGCTCGACGCCCGCCGGCTGGCGCTGTTCGCGGCCCGCGTCCGCCGGGCCGATGCCGCGCTGGAGGCGGCGGTGGATGCCGCCGCCGCGGACCTCTCCCGCGCGGGGGAGGGGGCGGCCTATGACGCCGCCGGCTATTTCGCCCTGCCGCCGGAGATCGCGCTGCGGCTGCTGGGGCGCGCGGTTGTCGCCCATGCCACGGAGGGGGCGGTGGAACTGGGGAAGCTGGAAGCGCTGGCGGACTGGCTCTCGGGCATGCGCCGCGTCGCCGCCGGCACCCGCCGCGCGCGCCGCACGCTGGCGGGCGCCATGGTCACCTTGCAGGAGGGCCTGGTGTCCGTTTCCCGCGCGCCGGCGCGCGGGGCGGCCAAGGGGGTGGGCGCAGCGGCGCTCCCGCAGGATTGATTTCTTAACCACGCCCCCATCCGGCCGTATCGCCACGGCGGCGGCACGCTAAGCTGCGGACCACACCGCTCGTGGCGGGAAGCGGCGCGGAACCGGCGGCATCGGCCGCCGGCAGGGGCGGCGGGTGCCGTTGTCGGCTTCCCTTTGTCACCTTCCCCTGGTCGCTGTCCCTTGGCAGACGCTTGTACGGCACTTAGATTTGCTCTGAGGCGTGCAAGGCCATGCGGCGATTGCAGGCGGCTGCCGGCTTTCGGCGGCCATAAGGAAACCGGAATGAACTCCAATCTGCGAAACTTCGCCTTGTGGGTCATCATCGTCCTGCTGCTGCTGGCGCTGTTCACCCTCTTCCAGAACCCCAGCCAGCGAACCCAGTCCCAGGACATCTCCTTCTCGCAGCTTCTCACCGAGGTCGATCAGGGCCGGGTGCGCGAGGTCGTGATCCAGGGGCCGGAAATCCTCGGCACCTTCACGGACGGCCGGGCTTTCCAGACCTATGCGCCCAGCGATCCGGGGCTGGTGGAGCGGCTCTATGGCAAGGGCGTCTCCATCACCGCGCGCCCGCAGCAGAGCGAGGTGCCGTGGTTCGTCTCGCTGCTGGTGTCGTGGCTGCCCTTCATCGCGCTGATCGGCGTCTGGATCTTCCTGTCGCGGCAGATGCAGGGGGGAGCCGGCAAGGCGATGGGCTTCGGCAAGTCCCGCGCCAAGATGCTGACCGAGGCCCATGGCCGCGTCACCTTCTCCGATGTCGCCGGCGTCGAGGAAGCCAAGCAGGACCTTCAGGAAATCGTGGAATTCCTGCGCGATCCCGGCCGCTTCCAGCGGCTCGGCGGGCGCATTCCGCGCGGCGTGCTGCTGGTCGGCCCGCCCGGCACCGGCAAGACGCTGATCGCCCGCGCCGTAGCCGGCGAGGCCAATGTTCCATTCTTCACCATCTCGGGTTCTGACTTCGTCGAGATGTTCGTCGGCGTCGGCGCGAGCCGCGTCCGCGACATGTTCGAACAGGCCAAGAAGAACGCCCCCTGCATCATCTTCATCGACGAGATCGACGCGGTCGGCCGCCATCGCGGCGCCGGCATGGGCGGCGGCAATGACGAGCGCGAGCAGACACTGAACCAGTTGCTGGTGGAGATGGACGGCTTCGAGGCCAACGAGGGCATCATCCTGATCGCCGCGACCAACCGGCCGGACGTGCTCGACCCCGCCCTGCTGCGGCCGGGCCGGTTCGACCGCCAGGTGATCGTGCCGAATCCGGACGTCGTCGGCCGCGAGCAGATCCTCAAGGTCCATGTCCGCAAGGTGCCGCTGGCGCCGGACGTGAACCTGAAGACCATCGCGCGCGGCACGCCCGGCTTCTCCGGCGCGGACCTGATGAACCTCGTCAACGAGGCGGCGCTGATGGCGGCCCGGCGCAACAAGCGCATGGTCACCCAGGCCGAGTTCGAGGACGCCAAGGACAAGGTCATGATGGGCGCCGAGCGCAAGACCCTCGTCATGACCGAAGAAGAGAAGATGCTGACCGCCTATCACGAAGGCGGCCACGCCATCGTCGCGCTCAACGTCAAGGCGACCGACCCCGTGCACAAGGCCACCATCATTCCGCGCGGCCGCGCGCTCGGCATGGTCATGCAGCTTCCGGAACGCGACAAGCTGTCGATGAGCCGCGAGCAGATGACCTCGCGCCTCGCCATCATGATGGGCGGCCGCGTCGCCGAGGAGATGGTGTTCGGCAAGGAGAAGGTTACGTCCGGCGCGGCTTCCGACATCGAGCAGGCCACCAAGCTCGCGCGCCTGATGGTCACGCGCTGGGGCCTGTCCGACAAGCTCGGCACGGTCGCCTATGGCGAGAACCAGGACGAGGTGTTCCTCGGCTACCAGGTGTCGCGCCAGCAGAACATTTCGGAATCGACCGCGCAGACGATCGACGCCGAGGTGCGCAAGCTGGTCGAGACCGGCAACACCGAGGCGACGCAGATCCTCACCGAGAAGCGCGCCGACCTCGAAGTGCTGGCCCGCGGCCTGCTCGAGTTCGAGACGCTGACCGGCGACGAGATCATCGACCTGATTGCCGGCAAGCGCCCGGTGCGCGAGTCGGTGATCGAGCCGACGACGCCGCGCTCGTCCGCCGTGCCGCCGGCCGGCAAGCCGCGCCCGCG
>DATMEW010000027.1:0-12783 GCA_035556495.1 Xanthobacteraceae bacterium
CAACCGGTAGCTGCGCCTGATCAGGGTCTCGACCTCAGCCCAGTCCGGCCGGCGGTCGAGCCGGATGCCGATCCAGCCTTTGGGACCTACATAGGGCGGCACGAAGAACCGCTCCGGATCGGCACCCGTGAGCACCTGCTGGCTGCCGTCCGGCGCCTTGCACCAGACCGAGAGGCGGCCATCGCCGCGCTTCTCCATCGCGAAGATTTTGTTGCGAATCCGGTAGGTCGGATCACCCCAAGCCTCGACCTCGGCCGCCTCCGGCAGCGCGAGGCAGATGCGGCGCAGACGTTCCGACGCAGCTTTCATCGAGTTTCAGCCTCCCGCCGTGCGATGGCCTCCGCCAGCGCCAGCACGCGCGCCGCCATCTGCGCATGCAGCCGCTCGACCATGCGGCCGTCCATCATGACCACCCCTTGCCCGGCCGCCTCCGGCTGCACGAAAGCGGCGACGATGCGGCGCGCATCCTCCACCTCCTCCGCACTGGGCGAGAAGGCGGCATTGCAGGCGGCGACCTGCGAAGGGTGGATCAGCGTCTTGCCGTCGAAGCCCATCTCGCGGCCCTGTTCGCATTCGCGGGCAAAGCCGTCCGCATCGGCAATGTCGTTATAGACGCCGTCGAGGATATCGACCCCCGCCACGCGCGCGGCGGCAAGGCAGTCCATCAGCCAGGGCAGCATCGGCGCGCGGCCCGGCACGAGGCGCGCCCGCGTCTCCCTCGCAAGATCGTTGGGCCCCATGACGAAAGCGGCAACGCGGCCGGTCTCGGTGCAAGCCGCCGCGATCTCGCGGATATTCAACACGGCTGCCGCGCTCTCGATCATCAGCCAGAGCCGGGCGCTGCTGCCGGCCGCGTCCAGCGCCCGGGCCAACTGAAGAACATCGTCGGCACGCGAGATCTTCGGCACCAGCACGGCATCCAGCGCGGCCGCCGCGACGGCGGCAAGGTCGGCGCCATGTCCAAGCGCGCCGATGCCGTTGATGCGCACAACCGTCTCGCGCGGGCCGAAGCCTTCGCGCAGCGCCATCACCGCCTGCTCCCGCGCGGCGGCCTTGGCGTCCGGCGCGACGGCGTCCTCCAGATCGAGGATCACCACATCCACCGGCAGCGTCCGCGCCTTGGCGACGGCGCGGGCGTTGGACGCCGGCATGAACAGCGCCGAGCGGCGCGGGCGGATGGTATTCGTCATTTCTGGCAGACCGGACAGTAGAAGGTGGAGCGGCCGTTCTGCACGATGCGCCTCACCGCGCCGGGGCAGCCCGGCGTGACGCAGGCCGCGCCCTCGCGGTCATAGACCCGGAAGTGATGCTGGAAATAGCCGAGATCGCCGTTGGTCTGGCGGTGGTCGCGCAGGGACGAGCCGCCGGCCCGGATCGCATCCTCCAGCACCGCGCGGATGCTGTCGGCAAGGCGCACAGACTTGTCGTTGGGCTTACCGCGCGCGGCGATGGTGCCGGCCTTGCGCCGGGGCGAGAGCCGCGCCCGGTGCAAAGCCTCGCAGACATAGATATTGCCGAGCCCGGCGAC
Source organism: Xanthobacteraceae bacterium (assembly GCA_035556495.1). Lineage (GTDB taxonomy): Bacteria > Pseudomonadota > Alphaproteobacteria > Rhizobiales > Xanthobacteraceae > CANKHJ01. The sequence goes on from DATMEW010000027.1 coordinate 1,529, forward strand.
CACGCGCTGGTCCAGCAGGGCGGCTTTCAGGCTGGTGTCCTTGCCCGTGCAGGCGGCCGCCAGCATTGCGGAATCGAAGGCGTTGCCGAGCGGCTCCGGGCCGATGGCGCGCATCAGTGGATGGGTGGCCAGCTCCGCACGCGGCACGATGTCCATGAAGCCGAAGCGGCGCGGATCGTTGTAGGTCACCACCGCGCCGTTGGACATGGCGAAGACGACATGGTCATGGGCGGCGAGCTTGCCGCGCCCATGGTGGAAATCGCCGGGCGCCCCTTCGCCGGCGCTATCGATATTCCCCGCGATGCGGAACGAGCCGGACATGCCGAGGTGCATCAGCAGCACCTCGCCGGAGGACAGGTCCAGCAGCAGGTATTTGGCGCGGCGGCCGAGGCCGGTGACGGTCCACCCCTCCAGCCGCGCGACGAAATCCTGCGGCAGCGGGAAGCGCAGGGCCGGCCGCCGCGCCTCGACCTTCACGAAGCGCGCGCCCTGCATGGCGGGTTCGAGTCCCCGGCGCACGGTTTCGACCTCGGGCAGTTCGGGCATGGCGGCGTCCGTCGTTGCCGGCCTCGCAGCATAGAGGGCTTCAAGCATAACTGGCTTTAAGCATAACCCTTGCGGTGGCCGGCCTGTCGTCGGCCGGTTTGTAGCGCGCGGGCGCGGGCCGCGCTATGGTCCGGCCATGACCATGCGCAGCGACAGCCCCCGCCCCGACGACACCGCCACCTTCGGTTTCCGCGAGGTTCCCTTGGGCGACAAGCAGGCAATGGTGGACGACGTATTCCACAGCGTCGCCCAGCGCTACGATCTCATGAACGACCTGATGTCCATGGGCCTGCACCGCGCCTGGAAAAGCGCGATGGTCACCGCCGTGAACCCGCCGAAGGACGGAACGCCCTTCGCGCTGCTCGACCTTGCCGGCGGCACGGGCGACATCTCCTTCCGCGTGGTGCAGGCCGGCGGGTCCGGCACCCGCGCCACGGTGCTGGACGTGAACGGCGGCATGCTCGCGGTGGGCGCGGAGCGCGCCCGCGATCTCGGCCTCGACGACCGCGTGAATTTCGTCGAGGCCAATGCGGAGGAGCTGCCCTATCCGGACCGCAGCATGGACGCCGTCACCATCGCCTTCGGCATCCGCAACGTGCCGCGCATCCAGAAGGCGCTGGGCGAAGCGCGGCGCGTGCTGCGCATCGGCGGCCGCTTCCAGTGCCTCGAATTCAGCGCCGTGGATGTGCCGGTGCTGGACCGCATCTACGACCTCTATTCCTTCAACGTCATCCCGCCGCTCGGCCGCACCATCACCGGCGATGCGGAATCCTACCGCTATCTGGTCGAATCCATCCGCCGCTTTCCCAATCCGGAGGTCTTCGCCGACATGATGCGCGAGGCCGGCATGGCGCGGGTGTCCTACAGGCGCATGACCGGCGGCATCGTCGCGCTGCATTCAGGCTGGCGGCTCTGATGTCCACCACGCTGCATCTGCTGCGGCTCGCAAGGGCCGGCTTCGTGATGGCGCGCGAGGGCGTGTTCGCGGTGGTCGATCCCGCCGGGATGCCGCCGGGGCCGCGCACGATGCTGCGCCTCGCGCGGCTGATGGAGCGGCGCAACGCCGGCGCGTCCGGCACGCGGCTCGCCCGGGCGCTGACCCGGCTGGGGCCGACCTATGTGAAGCTCGGCCAGTTCCTTGCGACGCGGCCGGACGTGGTCGGCACGGCGCTCGCCCGCGACCTCGAACAGCTTCAGGACCGGATGCCACCGTTCCCGCAAGCGGAAGCGGAACGCATCATCGCCAATGCCTTCGACAAGCCGCTGCCGGCGGTGTTCTCGTCCTTCAGCGCGCCGGTCGCGGCCGCCTCCATCGCCCAAGTCCACAAGGCGACGGTTGCGGATGTGGCGGAGCCGGCGCCCGTATCCCGGGCCGTCGCGGTGAAAGTGCTGCGGCCGAATGTCGAGCGGCAGCTCCGCGGCGATCTCGCCGCCTTCTTCTTCGCCGCCCGCGCGGCCGAGCGGCGCTCGCCGGAAGCCCAGCGCCTGCGGCTTGTGGAGGTGGTGGATACGCTGGCGCGTTCCGTCACCATGGAGATGGATCTGCGGCTGGAAGCCGCCGCGCTCTCGGAGATGGCGGAGAATATCGGCGAGGACCGCGACTTCCGCGTGCCGACCGTGGACTGGGCGCGCACCTCCCGCGACGTGCTCACCCTCGAATGGATCGACGGCGTCCCGCTGAACGACCGCGCCCGGCTCGAAGCGCAAGGCTTCGTACTGCCGGAGCTGGCGCGGATCGTGATCCAGAGCTTCCTGCGCCATGCCCTGCGCGACGGCTATTTCCATGCCGACATGCATCCGGGAAACCTGTTCATCGACGATCTCGGCCGGCTGGTGGCGGTGGATTTCGGCATCATGGGGCGGCTCGGCATCAAGGAGCGCCGCTTCCTTGCCGAAATTCTCTACGGCTTCATCACCCGCGATTATCGCCGCGTCGCGGAGGTGCATTTCGAGGCCGGCTATGTACCGGCCCATCATTCCGTGGATGCCTTCGCCCAGGCGATCCGCGCCATCGGCGAGCCGATCCACAACCGCCGCGCCGACGAAATCTCGATGGCCAAGCTGCTGACGCTGCTGTTCGAGATCACAGCCTTGTTCGACATGCGCACGCGCCCCGAACTGATCCTGCTGCAAAAGACCATGGTGGTGGTGGAGGGCGTTGCCCGCGCGCTCGACCCGCAGCTCGACATGTGGAAGGTCGCGGACCCCGTGGTGCGCGAATGGATCACCCGCCATCTGGGTCCCATCGGGCAGATCGAGAATGCCGGGCGGAGCTTGAGCGAACTCGCCCGCTTCGCCGGCCAGGCGCCGGCGCTGCTCCATCGCGGCGCGGCGCTGATGGAGCGGCTCGACGCCCAGACCCGCAACGGGCTGGTGCTCGACCCGCAGACGGCCGAGGCCATCGGCCGCGCCGAGGGGCGCGGCAACCGGGCCGTCGCCTTCGGCGTCTGGGCCATCGCCGCGCTGCTGGCCGCGATCCTTGTGGTGCTTCTGACTTAGAATGATTGCATTGATTGCAACGCAATCGCTCGATAATCTTCCCTCATGGCCAGCCTCACCGTCCGCCAGCTCGACGAGCACCTGAAAGCCGCGCTGCGCCTGCGCGCCGCGCAAAACGGCCGGTCCATGGAGGACGAGGTCCGCACCATCCTGCGCGAGGCGGCCGCCATCGAAGCGCCCGGGGACGGAGTCCCCACCGGCCCGGCGGGCGCGCGCACCGCACCAGCATCCCGCACAGAAACAGCGGCCGCGACCGGCCGTGTGCTGCTTGTCATCGGCGGCGGCATCGCCGCCTACAAGGCGCTGGACCTGATCCGCCGCCTGCGCGAGCGCGGCTGGGTCGTCCGGGTGGTGATGACGCCGGCCGCCCAACGCTTCGTCACCCCCCTCGCCGCCGGGGCGCTGGCCGGGGAGCGCGCCCATCTCGACCTGTTCGACGCAGCGACCGAATTCGATATCGGCCACATTCGTCTGGCGCGGGACTGCGATCTCGTCGTGGTCGCGCCGGCCACGGCGGACCTGATGGCGCGGATGGTGCATGGCCGCGCCGACGATCTCGCCGCCGCCGTGCTGCTCGCGACCGACAAGCCGGTCCTGATCGCGCCGGCGATGAACCCGCGCATGTGGGCGCATCCGGCGACGCGCCGGAACCTCGCCCAGCTCCGCGCCGATGGCGTCCATGTGATCGGCCCCAATGCCGGCGAGATGGCTGAGAGTGGCGAGTCGGGCCTCGGCCGCATGGCCGAGCCGCTCGAGATCGCCGCCGCCGCCGAGCCCTTCCGGCCCCGCCCGCAGGGGCCGCTGAGGGGACGCCATATCCTCATCACCTCCGGCCCGACCCACGAGCCGATCGACCCGGTGCGCTACATCGCCAACCGCTCGTCCGGCAAGCAGGGCCACGCCATCGCCGCCGCCGCAGCAGCAGCCGGCGCGCGGGTCACGCTGGTCAGCGGCCCGGTGACGCTGGCCGAACCGCCAGGCGTGACGGTCGTGCATGTGGAGGATGCCCGCGCCATGCTGGCGGCGGTCGAGGCCGCGCTGCCGGCCGACGCCGCGATCTTCGCCGCCGCCGTGGCCGACTGGCGGGTCGCGGAAGCCGGGCCGCAGAAGATCAAGAAACAGGCCGGCGAGACCACGCCCCGCCTGTCGCTGGTGGAAAATCCGGACATCCTCGCCACCGTCGCGAAGCGCCGCAAAGGTCGGCCCGAACTCGTGATTGGCTTTGCCGCCGAGACGGAAAAGGTGATCGATCACGCCCGCGCCAAGCTCAGGCGCAAGGGCTGCGACTGGATTCTGGCCAACGACGTCTCGCCGGCCTCCGGCGTCATGGGCGGCGACAGCAACACCGTCCATCTGCTGTCCGCATCGGGCGCGGTCGAAACATGGCCGACCCAGTCGAAGGAAGCCGTCGCCGCGGCGCTCGTCACGCGCATCGCCGATGCGCTCGGCGCTGACGCCACCGCCACCACCGACATGCCGCCGGCTTGATCGCGGCGGGCTCCCGTCCCACAACCGGCCCCGCCTTCACCCGTTCGCAGGGAGCACACCGCCGTGATCACCAAGCCGCAACTGCGCATCAAGCGCCTGCCCCACGCCGAGGGCCTGCCGCTGCCAGCCTATCAGACAGCGGACGCCGCCGGCATGGACCTGCTCGCGGCGGTGCCGGCGGATGCGCCGCTGGTGCTGCCGCCGGGCGGCCATGCCCTGGTGCCGACCGGCCTCGCCATCGCGCTGCCGCCGGGCACCGAGGCGCAGGTCCGGCCCCGTTCCGGCCTCGCCGCCAAGAATGCCGTGACGGTGCTCAACGCGCCGGGCACGGTCGATGCCGACTATCGCGGCGAGGTGCAGGTGATCCTCATCAATCACGGCGCCGCACCCTTCGCCGTGGAGCGCGGCATGCGGATCGCCCAGATGATCATCGCACCGGTGCTCCAGGTCGCCCCCGCGGAGGTCGCGGAACTCGACGCGACGGAGCGGGGCGCAGGCGGCTTCGGCTCCACCGGCCGCGGCTAGGGGAAACAGGGGGACTGCGTCAATCGCGCCGCTTGCGGCTCGGATCGAAAAGTATAAGGGTACCGAGCTCTACACGAAAAAGTGATCGCGCCGATTGTGTCTGACAGCTCGTTTCTCTCCCTGCTTCCGCGCAAGGGCCTGCTGGCTCTGACGGCCCTTGTCGACATCGCCTGCCATGGCGTCCAGCGCCCCGTCTCGGCGCGGGATCTCGCGTCCCGCCATGGTCTGCCGCCCCGGCATCTCGAACCGGTGTTGCAGGCGCTCGTGCATCAGGGAATCCTGCGCGGCGTCCGTGGCCCGCGCGGCGGTTACGAGCTGGCGCGGGACCCGGCCACGGTCTCCGCCGAAACCGTGCTGCGCGCGGCCGGCATGACGGAGGCGGCGCCGGACGAGGCCGGCGGCACGTCAGTGATGGTCGCCAGGGTCGTGACGCCGGTTCTGGCGGAAGCCGAACGCGCCTTCTCCGCCGCCCTGACGGCGATCAGCCTTGCCGACCTCATCACGCGCGCACGCGAAGATGTGCCGGAACTGGTCGGCGGCTGAGCCGCGGGACGACCTTCCGCACCGTTCACGATCTGGACTCTTACGGCGCGAGTCGGGTTAAGGCTAGAATCGATGCGATTCGTGACGGAGCGGTTTTCACGGCCATCGCCACGACGCATCTGCCGCAATGAGGCCATTGCCGCCGGCGCGTTCAGAACACCGTCCTCATGGATGCGGCAACCCGGACCGGCTGGGCGGGCTCCGGCTGGAAACGGGTATCAGGTGCGGGGCAAAGCGGGCATGCCGGAGATGCGACCGGCCATCGTCGGCGGCTGGAAAGCCGCCCGGCGGCGATGGACAACAGGCACGGCGCTGGCCGGCCTGAGCAGATCCGCGCCGGCGCTCATCGCCGCCGCGACCCTGGTGCAGACCGCACTCGCCGGCAGCGCCCTCGCGCAGAATGCTCTTTCCGGCGGCAACACCTCCGCACCGGCCCTGTTCTCCCCGGCGGAGATGGACCGCTCCGCCACCGTGGCGCTGGCGGTCATGCTCGGCATCGCCGCCGTTGCCGCCGTCACCTCGATCCAGCTCCTGCGGACCCGCCGCCGCGCGGCAGCGCGTGAGGGCGAAGCCGCCGCCGAGATCGCCGCGCTGCAGGCCCGGCTCGACCGCGCCAGCGCGCTGCTGCTGGCGGACCCGCAGGCGGTGCTGATCTGGTCGGCGGGCAGCGACACGCCGGAAGTGCTCGGCAATCCGGCCCTGCTCGGCGACGCCGCGGGCCGCCTGCTGGCCTTCGGCACCTGGCTGGACCCGCAGGCCGCCGGCCAGCTCGACCGCGCCGTGGCCGGCCTGCGCGACCGCGGCGAGGGCTTCGTGATGACCCTCTCCAGCCGCACCGGCCAGCCGCTGGAAGCCGATGGCCGCATCGTCGGCGGTCAGGCGGTCGTCCGGCTTCGCGACGTCACCGGGACACGGCGGGAGCTCATGGAACTCGCGGCCCGCTGCCACGAACTCCAGACCGGCGGCGACGCCCTGCGCGCGCTGGTCGAGCAGCTTCCCGCGCCGGCATGGGTGCGCGATTCGGCAGGCGCGCTGCGCTTCGCCAATCCGGCCTATGCGCGCGCCGTCGAGGCCGCCGACGTCGCCGCCGCGGTCAGCGGGCATGCCGAACTGTTCGACCGCGCCGCCCGCCGCGATCTCCTCCAGGCGCAGAGCACCGGCACGGCGTTTTCCGGGCGGCTTCCGGCCGTGGTCGCCGGCGAACGCCGCAGCTTCGACGTTTTCGCCGCCTCCGTCCCGGACGGCGGCAGCGCCGGCATCGCCTTCGACGCCTCAACCGCCGAGAAGCTGCGGACGGACATCGCCCGGCTCGCGGAAGCGCACCGCCGCACCCTCGACCATCTCGCCACCGGCGTCGCCATCTTCGATGCCGGCGGCCGGCTGGTGTTCTACAACGCCGCCTATCGCCTGCTGTGGGACCTCGACCCGGCCTTTCTCGACCAGGGCCCGTCGGACTCCATCATCCTCGACCGCCTGCGCAGCGCCCGGAAGCTGCCGGAGCAATCCAACTTCCGCCAGTGGAAGGCCGAGCTGCACGAAGCCTATCGCGCGACCGACGCGCAGCCGGGCGAATGGCACCTGCCGGACGGGCGCACCCTGCGCGTCGTCACCACACCGAATCCGGAAGGCGGCGTGACCTATCTGTTCGACGATGTCACCGAGGGACTCAATCTCGCCCGGCGCTACGACGCGCTGATCCGCGTGCAGGGCGAGACGCTGGACAATCTGGCCGAGGCCGTCGCCGTGTTCGGCAGCGACGGCCGCCTGCGCCTGTCCAACCCGTCATTCGCGCGGCTGTGGCGGCTGTCGCCGGAGGAGCTGGCGGAGCGGCCCCATGTCGAGGCGGTGATCGCCGCCTGCCGCAGGCTTCACGATGCGCCGGAGATCTGGCGCGCGCTCCACGGCACCATCACCGCCATCGAGGACCGCACGCCGGTCAGCGGCCGTATGGAGCGGCGCGACGGCAGCGTGCTGGACTGCGCCACCGTGCCGCTGCCGGACGGCGCCACGCTGGTCGCCTTCCGCGACATGACCGACAGCGTCAATGTCGAACGCGCGCTGATCGAACGCAACGAGGCGCTGGAAGCGGCGGACCGGCTGAAGATCGACTTCGTCCACCATGTCTCCTACGAGCTGCGCTCGCCGCTGACCAACATCATCGGCTTCGCGGAATTCCTGAACGATCCCGCCACCGGTTCGCTCAGCGAGCGGCAGCAGGAATATCTCGGCTACATCACCTCATCGACCAATGCGCTGCTGGCGTTGATCAACAACATCCTCGATCTCGCCACCATCGACGCCGGCGCGATGACGCTGAGCCTCGGCGAGGTCGATATCCGCGCCACGATGGAGGCCGCCGCCGAAGGCGTGCGCGACCGGCTCGTCAAGGACGACATTCATTTCGAATTCCGCGTGTCGCCGGGCATTGGCAGCTTCGTCGCGGACGAGCGCCGCGTGCGTCAGGTGCTGTTCAATCTGCTGTCCAACGCCGTCGGCTTCTCGCCGCCCGGCGAGACCGTCACCTTCGTCGCCCAGCGCACCGCCGACACCGTGGTGTTCTCGGTGACGGACCACGGCCCCGGCATTCCCGACGAAGTGCAGGAGCGGGTGTTCGACTGGTTCGAAACCCGCTCGCAGGGGTCCAGCCATCGCGGCACCGGCCTCGGCCTGTCGCTGGTGCGCTCCTTCGTGGAGTTACACGGCGGCGTGGTGTCGCTGAATTCCGTGGTCGGCCGCGGCACCACCGTGACCTGCGTCTTCCCGGCCGATCGCGGCGCCCAGCGCAACGCCGCCGAATGATGCCCCGCCGCGCCGCGCAATCCGGACACCGGCCGCGATGAAACTGACGCTCCTTGCCGATGGCTTCGCCGCCGAACTCGCCGGCGAAAGCGACACCGAGAAGCTGATGCGCGACCTTGCCGCCGCGCTCCGGCCCGGCGATGTCGTCGCCCTGTCCGGCGATCTCGGCGCCGGCAAGACCACCTTCGCCCGCGCGCTGATCCGCCATCTCGCGAACAACCCTGACGAAGAAGCACCGAGCCCGACCTTCACGCTGATGCAGGCTTACGAGCTGCCGCCGTTTCCGCTGCTGCATCTCGACCTCTACCGCGTTGCCGATCCGGCGGAGCTGATCGAACTTGGCTTCGAGGACCGCGACGAACGCGCCGTGGTGCTGATGGAATGGCCGGAGCGCGGCGGCGACCTGCTACCGGCGGACCGCTTCGAGATCGCGTTGCAGCTCGCCGCCGGGCGCGGCGCCGACCATCGCGACGCGCGCCTTGTCGGCCATGGCGCATTCGCGGAGCGCGCCCGCCGCATCGGCCTGATCCGCGACCTGCTGGATCGCAGCGGCTTTACGGAAGCAAAGCGAAGCCCGCTCGCCGGGGACGCCTCGACACGCGCCTATGAGCGGCTGCTCCGGCCCGGCGCGGCAAAGCCGTTCGACGCCGTGCTGATGAATGCGCCGCGGCGGCCGGACGGCCCGCCGGTGAAGAACGGCAAGCCCTACAGCGCCATCGCACGGCTTGCGGAAGACGTGGCTCCCTTCATCGGCATGGCGCGCGGGCTGCACGCGCGCGGCTTCTCCGCGCCGGAGATTCACGCCGCCGATCTCGACAACGGCCTGCTGATCCTCGAAGACCTTGGCGACGGCAGCGTCGTGGCGGGCGCGCCGCCGGCCCCGCTCCCGCCCTGCTACATGGCCGCCACCGAGATGCTGGCCGCCCTGCATGGCATGGACCTGCCGGACAGGCTGCCCGTCGCCCCCGGCATCGACCATGTCATCCCGCCCTACGATCTCGACGCCATGCTGATCGAGGTGGAGCTGCTGCCGGCGTGGTATCTCTCCCATGCCGGCATCGCGCTGCCGCAGGCCGCGCTGGATGCCTTCTTCGCGGCATGGCGCGAGGCGTTGCAGCCCTTGCTCGACGCGCCGAAAACATGGGTGCTGCGGGACTTCCATTCCCCCAACATCGTCTGGCTCCCCGCGCGCGAGGGCGTGCGCAAGGTCGGCCTGCTGGACTTTCAGGACGCGGTCATGGGTCCCGCGGCCTATGACGTCGCCTCGCTGGCGCAGGACGCGCGCGTCGATGTGCCGGAGGCGATGGAGGCCGCATTGTTGGGTGCCTATGTCGCCAGCCGGCGCAGGGCCGATCCGGCCTTCGACGCCGCGCTGTTCGCGCAGCATTACGCCACCATGGCGGCCCAGCGCGCGACCAAGATCCTCGGCATCTTCGCGCGGCTCGACCGCCGCGACGGCAAGCCGCAATATCTCCGTCATCTCCCCCGCATACAGGACTATCTGCGCCGCGCGCTCGCGCATCCCGCCCTCGCGCCGCTGGCGGACTGGCATGCCGCCCATCTGCCGGGAATCCTGCGGCGCTGATGGCAGCATGGACCTCTGCGCCGCCTCTTTCGCATGACGCCCCATCACTCTTTCGCTTGAGGACCCGCCCGTTCATGACCGATCCGCTCCGCAAGCCCGCCATTCCGCAGACGGCGATGGTGCTGGCCGCCGGCCTCGGCACGCGGATGCGAGCCTATGACCCGACCATTCCGAAGCCGCTGGTGAAGGTCGGCGGCAAGACGCTGCTCGACCATGTGCTGGACCGGCTGGCTGATGCCGGCGTCGCCCGCGCCGTCGTCAACGTCCATCATCTCGCCGACCGGATCGAGGCGCGGCTCGCCGGCCGCACGACGCCGCACATCGTCGTCTCGGACGAGCGCGACACGCTGCTGGAGACCGGCGGCGGCATGGTGCGGGCGCTGCCGCTGCTGGGCGACGCTCCGTTCTTCCACATCAATGCCGACACCATCTGGATCGACGGCGTGAAGGGCAATCTCTCACGCCTTGGCGAGGCATTCGATCCTGCGACGATGGACGCGCTGCTGCTGCTCGCGCCGACCGCGACCAGCATCGGCTATGACGGCCGCGGCGATTTTCTCATGAGTCCGAACGGGCGGCTCACCCGGCGCGGCGAGCGCGACGTCGCGCCCTTCGTCTTCGCCGGGGCGGCGATCTATGCGCCCGCGCTGTTCGCCGGCGCGCCGGACGGCGCCTTCCCCATGAGCCGGCTCTATGCCAAGGCCGAGGAGGAGGGCCGGCTGTTCGGCCTGCGGCTCGAAGGCGTGTGGATGCATGTCGGCACGCCGGAGGCCGTCGCCGCCGCCGAGAACGCGATCCGCGCCAGCGCGACCTGAAACGCCTCAACGCGGTTTCCGGACTCAGGCCGGGCCCGCTGCGCAGAATCACCCTGACGCTTCCGGCCGTGCCAGCGCGCGGCGGAGCGGCTATGCTGGCACGATGGATTCGCCCCGCCGCGCGCCGCGCGTCTTCACCATTCCGGCATCCGCGCCCTTTCTCCAGACGCTCGTGCCCGCGCTGCTGGACGGCCGCGTCGTGCCCGGCTTCGACGCGGGCGACGATCCGCTGGCGCTGGCCGGGGCGACGCTGTTCCTCCCGACACGCCGCGCCTGCCGGCAGGCCCGCGAATTGTTCCTCGCCGTGCGGGGCGAAGCCGCCATCCTGCCGCGCATCGTCCCCATCGGCGATATCGACGAGGACGAACTGGCCTTCGCCGACAGCGCCTTCGGGGACGCGAGCGGCGAGGATGCCGGAACCGCCGGCTTCGGCCCGCCGCCGCTCGACCTGCCGG
>DATMEW010000028.1:0-11537 GCA_035556495.1 Xanthobacteraceae bacterium
CTTGCCGGTGACGCGGCCGACCTCGCCGAGCGCGGCGGCGACCTGCTCCTTCAGCTCGGCGGGATAGGCGTTGCCGTTGGCGTAATAGTAGGTGCAGACCTCGGTCGGGATGGTGAAGCCGGGCGGCACCGGCAGCCCCAGGCTCGCCATTTCCGCGAGGCCCGCGCCCTTGCCGCCCAGCAGGTTGCGCATGTCTGACGTGCCTTCGGCCTTGCCGTCGCCGAACGAATAGACCCACTTCGCCATGTGAAAATGCTCAACTCTCGGGCAAACGATGCCGGTTTGTGACCGGTTTTCTACCGCAATGCAACAGAGCGATGACCGGCGCGCCGGGAAGCCTTAACGCAGGCGAAGACCGCCGGGCGCGCCGCTGCGCGCAGCCTCACGGCGCGCGGGAACCCGGACGGACCGGGACCTCGCATTCAGCGGAAGATGCCGAGCCCGAACAGGCCGACGAGGATGAGGTAGATCGCGACGATGTAATTCAGCAGCCGCGGCATGATCAGGATCAGCACGCCGGCGATGATGGCGATGATCGGCTGCATCTGGGCAATGGTGATGGTCATCGGCGCGGCTCCCCCTCGCGGAAATCCAAGCGGTAACGTTTTCGGAAACGGCGGGTTCCGCGCGCCCGCTGCCTTGCTTCGGGACGGCTAGCCCTGAATCTGCGAGAAGTCCGCCACCGCGCGGGTCGCCTCGCGGATCTGGTTCAGCAGCGCGAGGCGGTTGGCGCGCAGCGCCTTGTCGTCGGCATTCACCGTCACCTTGTCGAAGAAGGCGTCCACCGCCGGGCGCAGCTTCGCCATGGCGGCCATGGCGCCGGCGAAATCCTCCGCCGCGACGGCTTTCTCCGCATCCGCCTTGGCGATGGCGACCGCGGCACCCAGCGCCTTCTCCTCATCTTGCGCGAACAGCGCCGCTTTCGGCGCGGCGGTGTAGCTGGCGCCGTCCTTCTTTTCTTCAATGCGCAGGATGTTCGCCGCGCGCTTCACGCCGGCCAGCAGGTTCCTGCCGTCGTCCGTGCCGAGGAACGCTCCCAGCGCCTCGACCCGGCGGACGATGAGGAGAAGATCGTCCTGAAGATTCTCAGCGCCGGAGCCGCCTTCGGCGCTGCTGTTGCCAAGCGCGAACACCGCATCGACAAGATCATGCCGCGCGCCCTGCTCGCGAAGCTGAACCTTCAGGCGGTCGGCGAAGAAGGAGAGGAGGTCGAGTCTATCGAAAGCCCACTTATCGCTGGCTGTGAAAGGTTGCATAAGCGTATCGGGCACACCCTTCGGCGGCTGAATAACAAACGGATTCTGGCCCGCGCCGATGCAGTTCAACAAGCGTAGCCGCAGCCCGTTCTCCAGCACGATCCTGATCACCCCCAGCGCGGCACGCCTCAGCGCATAGGGGTCCTTGCTCCCCGTCGGCTTCTCGTCGATGGCCCAGAAGCCGACGAGCGTGTCGATCTTGTCCGCCAGCGCCACCGCGATGCTGACCGGATCGGTCGGCACGCGGTCGCCCGCGCCGGCCGGCTTGTAATGGTCCTCGCAGGCGGCGGCGACGGACGCATCTTCGCCCTGCGCCAGCGCGTAATATTTCCCCATCAGCCCCTGCAACTCGGGGAATTCGCCGACGACCTCCGTGAGCAGGTCCGCCTTGCAGAGTTGCGCGGCACGGCGGGTCTTCTCGACATCCGCGCCGACCAGCGGCGCAAGCTCCACCGCGAGGCGTTCGATGCGCGCGATGCGCTCGGCCTGCGTGCCCAGCTTCTCGTGGAACACGATCTGCTCGAACTTGGGCAGCCGGTCTTCCAGCTTTGTCTTGAGGTCCGTCTCGTAGAAGAATTTGGCATCGGACAGCCGCGCGCGAATCACGCGCTCGTTGCCGGCGACGATGGCCTTGCCGCCGTCGCTCGCCTCGATGTTGGACACCAGCACGAAACGGTTCGCCAGCCTGCCGTCGCGGCTCGCGACGACGAAGCATTTCTGGTTGGCGCGGATGGTGGTGCGGATCACTTCCGGCGGGATCGCGAGAAACTCATCCTCGAACGACCCCATCAGCACCACCGGCCATTCGACCAGCCCGGCGACCTCCGCCAGCAGGCCGGCATCCTCGACCAGTTCGAAGCCCTGCGCGAAAGCAAGATTCTTGGCGTCGGTCAGGATGATCTCGCGCCGCCGCGCGGGATCGGCCACGACCTTCGCCTTCTCAAGCTTGGCGACATAATCCTCGAACCGCTTCACCGCGAAGGGCTCGGAGCTGAGGAAGCGATGGCCCCGCGTCGTGTTGCCGGACGTAACGCCGCCGACCTCGAAGCGGACGATCTCGGGTTCTTCCGTTTCCGGGCCGAAGGTCGCGACAATCGAATGCAGCGGCCGCACCCATGTCAGGCTGCCGGGCTTGGCCGAAGCTGCGCCCCAGCGCATCGACTTCGGCCACGGAAAGGCGCGGATCACCTCCGGCACGATCTCGGCGATAACCTCGATGGCCGGGCGGCCGGCCTTCTCGGTCACGGCGACATAGAAATCGCCCTTCTTGTCCGCCTGCACCTTCGCCTGATCGATGGACGCAAGCCCCGCCGCGCGCAGGAAGCCGGCGATGGCCTGTTCCGGCGCGCCGACCTTGGGGCCCTTGCGCTCCTCCTTCACGTCCGGCTGACGCGCCGGCAGGCCGGCCACCGTCAGCGCGAGCCGGCGCGGCGTCACCAAAGCCTGCGCGCCTTCGTAAACGAGCCCGGCCTCGACCAGCCGGTTCGTCACCATGGCCTTGAGGTCGTCCGCTGCCTTGGCCTGCATGCGGGCGGGAATTTCCTCGGAGAAGATTTCAAGCAGAAGGTCGGGCATCGGGGCTGCAATCTCTTACGCGGCAGGGACGGCGGACGCGCCCGCGCCGTCGGTCGCGAGCCAGGCTTCGCCGCAGGCTTTGGCGAGTTCGCGCACCCGCAGAATGTAGCTCTGCCGCTCGGTGACGGAGATGACGCCGCGCGCGTCCAGCAGATTGAACACGTGGCTGGCCTTGATGCACTGGTCATAGGCCGGCAGCACCATCAGGTGGCGGCGGGTGTCGCCCTCGCCGCTCCAGCCCGCCGCGAGATATTTCTGGCACGCGGCCTCCGCCATCCTGAACTGTTCGAACAGCATCGCCGTGTCGGCATGCTCGAAATTGTGCCGGGAATATTCCTGCTCGGCCTGAAGGAACACGTCGCCATACGTGACCTTCTCGGCGCCCTCGCGGCCGTTGAAATTCAGGTCGTAGACCCGGTCCACGCCCTGCACATACATGGCGAGGCGTTCGAGACCATAGGTGAGTTCGCCCGAGACCGGCGAACACTCGATGCCCGCGACCTGCTGGAAGTAAGTGAATTGCGAGACTTCCATGCCGTCGCACCAGCATTCCCAGCCGAGGCCCCAGGCGCCCAGCGTCGGGCTCTCCCAGTCGTCCTCGACGAAGCGGATGTCATGGACCTTCGGGTCGATGCCGATGGCGTAAAGCGATTGCAGGTAGAGGTCCTGCAAGTCCGGCGGCGATGGCTTCAGGATCACCTGATACTGGTAATAATGCTGGAGCCGGTTCGGATTCTCGCCATAGCGGCCATCCTTGGGCCGCCGCGAGGGCTGCACATAGGCCGCGTTCCACGGCCGGCTGCCGAGCGAGCGCAGGGTCGTCGCCGGATGGAAGGTGCCGGCCCCGACCTCCATGTCGTAGGGCTGGAGGATGACGCAGCCGTGGCGCGCCCAGAACCGCTGGAGCGTGAGAATCAGGCCCTGGAACGAGCGGGCGGGATCCATGGACGCATCCACTGGATCGTGAGCGGCAACGGAGGCAGGACTGGCGGCCATGTCGGACTTCGGCGATGCGGGGCGGGATTGGGCGCGGACCCTATCGGCGGGGCCTAAAGGGGTCAAGGAACCGGAAGCGGCGCGGCGACTGAGCCACAGGCTGCGGAGGGCCGCCTCATCCGGTCAGGCTGCGTCTGCGGAACCGGAAACCTTGCGCAATCGTTAATGGCGCGAACCGCAGGGCCGCCCCCCATCCGGGGGATTTACCCCGGCCGGCCCTCCACCGTTAATGAGGCAGTCCCCGCTATCCGGCCCTCCGGCAGAAGGCGGCCGGCGGCGCTTGCCGCGCAGGAGCAGACCGAATGCTCACATTCCAGCTTGTCGGCGCCGGACTGGTGGCGCTGTTCTTCCTCGCCATGATCGGCGGTAGCAGCGACAAAGTGCAAGACTGACGGGAGCGGCGCTTTGCCCCGTCCGCGCCCCCGGCGTCAGGCCCGCATACTGGCCGTCAAGAGGATCAGCTGAAAATCTGGCTGCGTCGCGTGACGTTCCGGCTCTGCTCGTCCATCACCCACAGCCAACGAATTTGGCAGTAAGCACCAGCAATTGGCCGGCGCGCATACCGGAAGCTCACATCGGGCGATATTCGCCCGTTTCGGGGTCGCGCCGCAGCGTCGGCAGGTCGTTCACGCGCACCGGCTTCATCTGAGCCTGCTTCATCTGCGCCTGCTCGGCCGCGAGGCGGCGGAACTCGCGCACGGCCATGACTGTCATGGCGGCCGCGCCGGCCACGCCCAGAGCGATCTTTCCAAGGGTCGGCAGCAGAAACGGCATCGCGCACCTCCAGTCCGGCGGCGGCAGGCCGTCGCCCTGTTATTGTCCAACTATCGCCTCCGCCACATCGGCCGGAAGCGGGCTACCCGCCCGGTCCTCCGGATCACAACCCGTAGCGGCCCCACTGGCCCCGCGCCTCCAGCGCGGCGAGCAGTTCGTCCGCCGCCACCGCCGGCCCCGAGCCGGATAATCCCGGCAGCCGCCGCGCCAGCCAGCCGCGCTCCGCCGAAATCAGCGGCATCCGCACCCTGTCGCCGTAGCGGCTTCGCAGCACCGAGCGCAACTCGCCGATTCCGTCCACGAGGCCGTGGCCGAGCGCGGTCACGCCGGTCCAGTATTCGCCGGAGAACAAGGCGCTTTCTGGACCGGCCAGCTTGCCCCTGCGCCGCGCCTTCACCAGCGCGATGAAGTGTTCGTGAATTTCCCGCTGGACGCCTTTCAGCCGCTCCACGTCGCCGGGGTCGACCGGCAGGAACGGGTCCAGCATCGCCTTGTGCTCGCCGGAGGTATAGAGCCGGCGCTCGACGCCGATCTTGTCCATCAGGCCGACGAAGCCGAATGAGCCGCCGACCACGCCGATGGAGCCGACGATGGACGAGGCGTCGCAGATGATCTCGTCCGCCGCGCAGGCCAGCATATAGCCGCCCGAGGCCCCGACATCCTCGATGAAGGCGAGGACGGGCACGTTTTTCTCCGCCGCGAGCTGGCGGATGCGCTGGAAGATGAGATGGGACTGCACCGGCGAGCCACCGGGCGAATTGATCACCAGCGCGACGGCGCGGGCGCGCGGCATGGCAAAGGCGCGATCCAGCGTTTTCGCGACGCCGGCGAGGGTGAGGCCCGGCCGCAGCGGCGTGGACAGGCCGATCGTGCCGGCAAGGCGCACCACCGGCACCACCGCAATGTCGGACCGGAACCGGGCCGGCAGAACGGGCTGGATCAGCCGGCGCAAACGGGCCGTGATCTGGTCCGGCGCGGTTCTCGCATCGGCGTGGCCGGCATGAGGCTCGGCGGTGGGCTCGTCGGTCATGATGGTCAGTCTATACGTGCGGCAGGCGCGCTCAAGTTACGATCCGCTAACCATTTCATGGTTTCTGAAATGGAAACCAACGCGGCGCCGGTCATGCGGCGTAATGGCGCAAGCCGGGCCGCGACAGGACATTCAACAATGAAAATCTATCTGCTCGTGCTGCTGGTCGGCGTCATTGCCGTCATGGCCAGCATGTCGGACCGGCCCTGGGTCCCCTTCCGTCAGGGCTGACGGCCGCGGTTAAACAGCGCCGTCCCGCCCGAACGGCAGCGGCCTGGCGTGCCGCAGAACCGCCTCGGCCGCCACGCTCGGCCGGCCGTCGGAGTCATTCAGAACCAGCGGCGGCAGCAGCGCCAGCGGCGTTCGGCTGCCCCTGACGGCCCGCACCAGCACACGGATCGCGCCGGCATCCGGACGGGGATGGACCGGCATCACCGCGACACCGCCGAACCCCAGTTCCGGCAGCAGCCCCAGCACGTCGCCGAGGCCGTCCGCGCGCCAGATCAGCGTCACGACGCCGTCCGGGCGCAGCAGGTCCCGCGCCGCCCCGAGCCAGACCGGCAGGGTGTCCGGCGCGGCAAGATGGGCGCGGCGGCGCAGCGGGTCGGCGGACGGCTGCAACCGCTCCGCGTTGAACGGCGGGTTCATCAGCACCGCATCGGCCGTCCCGGCGGCCACACCCACCGCCGCCAGCGCCGGCAGGCTCGTTCTCACATCGGCCGTGACCATCCGGATCCGCTCTCCCAGCCCGTTCACGGCCGCGTTATGCGCGGCCAGCGCCGCGAGGGACGGCTCGATTTCCACCAGCCACAGCCGCACGCCCGGCTCCCGCAGGGCGAGCGCAAGGCCGGCCGCGCCGACGCCCGCGCCCAGTTCGACGGCGATATTCACGGCCGGCGTTGCAGCGGCCAGCAGGATGGCGTCATGGCCGACGCGATGGCCGCGCCGCGGCTGCCGGATCAGCAGGCGGCCGCCGAGCACGGTGTCGTCGGTGGTGTCGGCAGAGCCATCGGGCATTGGCGCGATCACGATTGCGGCACCCTCCCGCCGGGCGCGCCGCTCACGCATCAGGCTCCGGCTGCCGCAATTCGTGGGCAAGCCCGGCTTCGGTCAGCAGCCGGCGCGCGGCCGCCATGTCCTCGTCCGGCACCAGCACGCGCCGCTGCAACACGCCGATGGAGCCTTCCAGCACGCTCATATGCTGGTCCAGCACCAGATGGGCGATGCCGGCGCCGGAGAGCAGCGCCTCGATGGCCGTGATCAAAACCGCGTTATTGGTCCGGACGATCTCTTTCACGGGCTTTTCCAGGAGTTCTTTACACACCGTCGCATGGCTGTCGCCGCCGGGTCCGCAACATGGACGCTGCGCAGAAAGCCACCTTGCCGGGGCAGCATAGCGTTTCTATGGTGCGCCGTCCCAGCCGAAGGAGCGCTAGTTTGGCCGTCGTCATTCCATTCGGAACCCAGCCGCAGACTACGATCGAACGACTGGTGGCGCTGGTCGCGGCCGATATGGCCCGCGTCAATGCCACGATCCTGTCGCGCACCGGCTCGGACGTGACGATGATCCCCGAAGTGGCGAACCATCTGATCTCCTCCGGCGGCAAGCGCCTGCGGCCGATGCTGACCATCGCCATGGCCCAGCTCGCGGGCTATCGCGGCGAGGGCCATGTGAAGCTCGCCGCCTCCGTCGAATTCATGCACACCGCCACCCTGCTGCATGACGATGTCGTGGACGAGAGCGAGATGCGCCGCGGGAAACTCGCGGCGCGCATGGTCTGGGGCAACGAGGCGAGCGTGCTGGTCGGCGACTTCCTGCTCGGCCAGGCGTTCAAGATGATGGTGGAGGTCGGCTCGCTGCGCGCGCTCGACATCCTCTCCACCGCCGCCGCCGTAATCGCGGAGGGCGAGGTGATGCAACTCGCCGCCGCCAAGAACACCGCGACGACCGAGGACGAATATCTGTCCGTCATCCGCGGCAAGACGGCGGAACTGTTCGCCGCCGCCTGCGAGGTCGGTCCCGTGCTCGGCGAGCGGCCGAAGGCCGAACAGGCCGCCTGCCGCTCCTTCGGCATGAATCTCGGCATCGCCTTCCAGCTCATCGACGACGCCCTCGACTATGGCGGGGCCGCCGCCAGGATGGGCAAGAATGCCGGCGACGACTTCCGCGAGGGCAAGATTACGCTGCCGGTGGTGCTGTCGTTCCGGCGCGGCTCCGAAACCGAGCGGGCGTTCTGGACCCGCACGCTGGAGAAGGGCGACATCCAGGACGGCGATCTCGACACCGCCATCGGCCTGATGACCAAGCATCGCGCGCTGGAGGACACGATCCAGCGCGCCCGGCACTATGGCGCGATGGCCAAGGATGCGCTCGGCCTGTTCGCGGACGGCCCGATGAAACACGCGCTGGAGGACGTCGTCGAGTTCTGCATCGCGCGCGGAAACTGACCGGCCTGCCGGCCCGCCGGGAAAGCCGACCGGCAGCGAACTCCCGCATTCTCGGGCGAAGCGGCCGCCGCTGCGTTTCGGACAACGCGCCGACAAAAAGCCCGACGTTCCGGCGGCGAATCCGGCGCCGTGAAAAGACCCCGGAGCGTCACAAGCCATGCGGGCCGGCGGGGGCGGGCGACGCCGGCGTCGCGGACGCCCGGGCGGCGGGCGCTTCATTCTGATTCACGATGTCAAACAGCGCAGTGATTTTAGAGATTATAATCCTATTAGGAATTTTGTCAAGATAGTTTGAGGCTGCCCGGAGTGCGCGGCTCATGCGTCAGATGGAGCCGCAACCGCAGGCTGGCGCGGTGACCCGCTTCGGCAGGGTCGAACGGCCCGAAGCACGCTGCGCCCGACATCCGCAGGCGTCGCCGCCAGAGTCTTTCCGAGCGAAGCGGCAACCGGTTCGCGTGAAATAAACGCATCGAAACAAAAAGAGCTTCGGCAGCGCGGCCCTCAGGACAGCGTGCAGCCCCGCACCCACCAGGCGGGCTGAAGCTGCGCCAGATCCGCGGCGGCGGCTGACGCCGCATCAGCCGTGTCGAACAGCCCGAAACAGGTCGCGCCGGAGCCGGACATCCGCGCCAGCCGGCATCCGCCGGCATCCCGCAAGGCCGCCAGCACCGTCCCGATGACGGGGCGCAGCGCGAGCGCGGGCACTTCGAGATCGTTCGGCTCCGCCGCCAGCCGGGCGAACAGCGCATCGCGGTCCATGGCTTCGGCGGCGCTGACGGGATCGCGCCCGGACGGTCCATGATCGCCCTCGCGCAGCGGCCCGGCGGCCAGCGCACGGAACACCTCGGCCGTCGCCAGCGCCACTCCCGGATTGACCAGCACCGCATGGAGCGGCGGCAGGGCCAGCACCGGCGACAGCCGCTCCCCGACCCCGCCCATCCGCCGCGCCCGCGAGGCGAGGCACACCGGCACGTCCGCTCCCGTTTCCCGCGCCGCGGCCATCACCCCGGCGTCGTCGGGCGCGAGGCCGTTCAGCCGCGCCAGCAGGCGCAGGGCGGCGGCGGCATCCGCCGACCCGCCGCCGAGCCCGGCCGCCACCGGCAGCCGCTTGACGAGCGCAAAGCGGCCCAGCCGCAGGCCGGGATGGCGCCGCGCCAGCGCGCGGGCGGCAGTCATCACGAGATTGGAATCCGTCGCGCCGGCGGCGGCCGCCGTCTCTCCGGCGACATGAAGGGACAGGGTGTCCGCCGGCGTCAGGGTGAGTTCGTCGCCCACGCTGGCGAAGGCCACGAGACTGTCGATCTCGTGATAGCCGTCCGGACGGCGTCCCAGCACCCGCAGGGTGAGATTCACCTTGGCAGCGGCGGGCTCCGGGCCGGCCGCGGCAGCAGCGGCGGATGATGCTTCGCCCTCAGACATCGTCAGCTTCAGGCATTCCCGATTTCAGGCACGGCCGGAAGCGCCCCATTGTATCGAGCCGCGGACCGGCGACGACGCAGCCGACGAGGCGCGATCGTCGCCCGGACATCAGCCGCCATTCGCGCCGGCGGGCTTCTCCGCTTCCGCGGCCGGCGCCGTGGCGGCGTCCTTGATGCCGTTGCGCAGCTTGTCCTCGATTTTGACGAGGTCGTCCGGCTCGGGCTTGAGGTCCCGCGCATGGGCCCACTGGAAGCGGGCTTCGAGCTGCCGGCCGACGCGCCAGTAAACGTCGCCCAGATGATCATTGATCGTCGGGTCCTCCGGCCGCAGTTCCACCGCGCGCTCCAGATGCTTCACCGCTTCCTCGTAGTTGCCGAGGCGGTAATAGGCCCAGCCGAGCGAATCGACGATGTATCCGTCATCCGGCCGCTGCTCGACCGCGCGGCGGATCATCGCCATGCCCTCGTCGAGATTGACGCCCTGGTCGATCCAGGAATAGCCGAGATAGTTCAGCACCTGGGGCTGGTCCGGAAACAGCTCCAGCGCCTTGCGCAGGTCCGCCTCCGCCTGGGGCCACTGCTTGGCACGCTCGAAACAGATGCCGCGGGAATACAGGACCGGCCAGTTGTTCCGGGTCGGCGTGCCGATCGCCGCCAGCGCCTTGCCATAGGTCACGCCGCATTCCGCGAACTGCTTGCGGGAGCGCTGCACGTTGCCGAGCGCCATGATGGCTTCCAGATCGTCCGGCCGCTCGGCGATCAGCTTTTCGAGGCTCTTGATGGCCTGATCGGTTTTTTCCAGCGTGTCGTAATTCAGTGCGAGCTGGATCAGGGCATTGCGCCGCAGCGGCGAGGTTTCCGGAATCCGCTCATAGGTCTTGATGGCAAGGTCCGGCTTCTTCATCGCCTCGTAGAGATCGGCCAGCGACAGCAGCGCGAGCGGATGCTCCGGCACCAGATAAAGCGCCAGTTGCAGATAGATCAGCCCGAGGTCCTCGCCGCCCCGGCGGCCGAGCGCCGCACCGAGGCCGTAGAGCGCTTCCGCCGCGCCGGCCTGCGGCGTCGTCACCAGCATGGGCAGCGGCTTGCCGGCCCGCAGGATGCCGAGGTCCTGCTGGATCATCGGGTGGCGCGGCAGCGCCGCATCGAAGGTCTGATAAAGTTCGAGCGCGCGCTCCATGCCGCCATTGCGCGACAGCCAGCCGCCATAGGCTTCGACGACCCGCAGCGCCGAGGCATCGAGCTTGTAGGCGCTGTCCAGCCGCGCGCCGGCGCTCTTGCGCTGGCCGGCGGAATCCAGAATCAGCCCGGCATGGAGGTGCTTGAAGATGGCGTACCAGTCCGGCCCCGCCAGCCGGTCGATGACCTGAACCGCATCGCGCGGCTGTTTCGCGCCGGCATGGGCC
Source organism: Xanthobacteraceae bacterium (assembly GCA_035556495.1). Classification (GTDB taxonomy): domain Bacteria; phylum Pseudomonadota; class Alphaproteobacteria; order Rhizobiales; family Xanthobacteraceae; genus CANKHJ01. The sequence continues at coordinate 10,904 of DATMEW010000028.1, forward strand.
CAGCCCGTCAGCAGCGTCGCGGTAAGATCGGTGATCGGCCCGCGCACGGACTGGGCGATGCGCGTGCGCGCGGTCACGTAATGCTTCTGCTGGAGCGCGCGAACGCCGAGGACAAGCTGGGCGATCCGGTCGTTCCGGTCGACCTTGAGGACCTGCTCGGCCAGCTTCGCCGCCTCGTCAACCTCGCCGGCGACGACGAGCGAGAGGAAGGCGCGCGACAGCAGTTCCGGATTGCGCGGGTCGTTGCGGAGCGCGCCCTGATAGAAGGTGGCGGCCGCCTCCGCATCGCGCTGGAGGCCCGCATGGCGCGCCGCAAGATAGTTCCCGGATGTCGAGATGCGCGGCGGCTGCGACGCGCCGGGACTGGCGCGGGGCACGGGCGGCTCGGCGCGCTGGGCGGCGGCCGACGCCGCGACAGGAAGGCTGGCCAACAGGACAGCACAAGCGAGGCGTCCTAGACGGGACCGGAAAACCACGGGGCGCAACGCTCCTGACAGGAAAGAACTCGAGCTTAGACGCAGCACAGATGACGCGGAAGCATGACCGTTTTGCGCCCCTGCCGCAAGGATCGCATGGCAGCGATCACATGACAGCGATCACATGGCACGGATCGCACGGAAGGCCCGCATCGCAA
>DATMEW010000029.1:0-4961 GCA_035556495.1 Xanthobacteraceae bacterium
GCGGATGTCCTTGCCGGCGATATCCGCGACGATGTCCACGAGCTGGTTGATCGAGACCATCTCCTCGGAGCCGATATTCACCGGGCCCTCGAAGCCGGAGCGCAACAGCCGCGTCGTGCCTTCCACGCATTCGTCGATATAGAGGAACGAGCGGGTCTGGAGACCGTCGCCCCAGATTTCGATCTCGTCGCCTGAACGCGCTTTGGCGACCTTGCGGCAGATCGCGGCCGGAGCCTTCTCCTTGCCGCCGTCCCAGGTGCCCTCGGGGCCGAAGATGTTGTGATAGCGCGCGACCCGGCAGCGCATGCCGTGATTGCGGTTGAAGGCGAGATACATGCGCTCGCTGAACAGCTTCTCCCAGCCGTATTCGCTGTCGGGGGCGGCCGGATAAGCCGAGCTTTCCTCGCAGTTGGGGTTGTCCGGGTCTTCCTGGTTGTAGGCCGGATACATGCAGGCCGAGGACGAATAGAAGATGCTGGCGATGTTGCGCTTGTGGGCGGCGTCGATGACGTTGAGGTTGATCAGGGCCGAATTGTGCATGATGTCGGCATCGTGGGTGCCGACGAAGATGTATCCCGCGCCGCCCATGTCGGCGGCGAGCTGATAGACTTCGTCGAAGCGGGTGTCGATGATCGCCTTGCAGAAGGACTGGTCGCGCAGGTCGCCGACCGCGAAGTCGTCCGCCGCCGTCTCGGCATGTTCGTGGAACTTGAGGTCCGCGCCGCGGACCCAGAAGCCCTCCGCCTTCAGCCGCTTGACCAGATGTCCGCCGATGAAACCCCCGGCGCCCAAAACAAGTGCTTTCTTCTGCATACATGCCTCGCGTGCGACTGCGGCTGTGCTGCCCGCGTCCGTTACGGGAATATCAACCGGCCTGGAGCCGGTCCAGCGGATGCGGCTCGATTTTTCTATATTGGCGGCTTCCTGGGCCAAATCATGCCCGCGCCGCCAATGTAGCGCCGGGCGGGCAGCGGCTCCTCAAGCAAAACGCCCGCCAGAACCTCCGGCGGGCGCTTTTTCTCGGAACCTGTTGGGCCGTTCGGCCGATCAGGGCCAGAAGTTGCGGCGGACGTCGAGACCGACCATCCACACGTCGTTGCCACCCAGCGTCCGCACGCCAGCCGGATTCGGCCCCAGCGCCGGGGTCACAGCCGAGCCGGAGAAGGCCGAGTTGTAGCGGTTGTAGACGACATCCAGGCCGATGGAGAGGTTCGAGACCGGGGTCCACTGGAAGATGCGCGAGCCGAGCTGCCAGAAGTTGAAGTCCGGGTTGCAGTTCGTCACGCCGGCAAAGCCGGTGCCGGCCGGAGTGGTCGGCGAAGCGCCGGCCGGGGCGCCAGCGCCCGTGCCGCAGATCCAGCCCTTGGCGGTGCCGGTATAAGACACGTTGATATAGCCGCCGTAGATCGAGCTGCGCAGCGTCGGGGTCCAAGCGTGCTGGTAGGCCGCGGTGGCAAACCAGGTCCGGACCGGTTCGATGCCCGAATTGTTCACGTAGATACCATCGGCCAGACCGCCGACGGTGAGCTGGGAACCCTTCAGGATGGCAACGTTGGTCAGCGAGTTGACCGCATAACCGGTCGCGCCGGAGGTATAGCCAACCGTCACGCCGAAGTTGTCGCCCGGCAGGCCCGGGATGTCGTTGAGCGTGAAGCCGGCGGCGATGGCATAGCCCCAGGCCTCAGACGGACGGCCGCAGGTGGCGGGCGTTCCGGCGGCGCAGCCCGGACCGGCACCCAGCGCACCGGCGGTATAGTAATCACCGCTGATGTTGTGCAGAGCGCCGACGAGCCGGGCGCTGCCCCACTTCTGGGTGATGTCGAGATTAGCCACGAGTTCGGGCCAGGACGAACCGATACCGGCGCCCGAGTTGCCGCTCAGCGAGCTGTTGGTCACGGCGCCGGCAGTGGCGAAGTTGAAGAAGGCACCCGCCTCGCTCGCGTTGATCACCGCAAAACGGCGCTGATCCGACGATTCCACCGCGATGGTGGCGGACAGGCCGCCGCCGAACTGCGCGGTATACTGGAACGCGTTGATACCGGAAGAGACGGTCGTACCGGTGATCTGAGTGGTGATGCTGTTGGTCAGCGAGGAGTTGGCGTCCGGCGTGTCGAAGGCCGAAGTGGTACGGCCGATCGTGAAACCGGCGAACTGGATGAAGGCGCGCGGAACAGCCGTACCGGTCGCGGTGTCGCCAGGCCCGCTGTTGGTGAACTGCAGCGCATAATAGCTGCGCAGCGTGCCCCAGGCGGTCTGCGACCGGGCGTCGGCGGTCAGCCAGGCGCGCGTGCGGAAGTTGAAGTCCTTGGTCTGCTGGCGATTGCTGAAAGCATTGGTGCCGCCGGCGCCCGCGCCCGCATAGGGCGCACCGCCGCTGGAGCCGAGATAGGCGTTCACGCGCACATATCCGCCCAGCTTGATGCAGGTTTCCGTGCCCGGGACGTAGAAGAAGCCCGCGCCATAGAGATCGCAGACCTTCACATAGGAAACCGGCTTGGCCTTCACTGGAAGGTCCGCCGCCTGCGCGGCGCCGACCCAGGCGAGCGCTGCCACCGAGGCAAGCGCAATACGTCTGGCGTTGATCATTTTATAAACCTCTCCTGTTGCCCTGGAGAATTCCGACTTCACGGCCTTTTTGCCGTGCCCCTCTTCCGTCGCTGGCCTTGAGACCGGCCTTGAGGACGGAAGACACCGAACTCATTTCCGATGTCGCCGCCGTAGCTATCGGGCGCACATCATCGGCATGTGACAGTTGGGTGAAATGCAGTCGGTTTGTGTCGTTGACCGGCAGGCTGTGGCCTCCGGGACACATTTGTGACAATCGGAGAACGACGAATGCACGCATGCCCTGAACATGCGCGAGGGCCACAACTGCCAGTTCCGCGAAAAGAGCGAAAGATCTTTATGGACCGGCACAACTTTCAGGAATCACGAGAGTCCGATCATCCTGTGCCGCTTCGCTGTTGGCCGGAACGCGATGCTCGCTACTGTTCGATCGCGAATTCCATGCTGACCGTGATCCGGTAGCTGTTTTCGCCGGCCGCGACCGGAACGGACGCCGGGGCCGCAGCAGCCATCGCTTCCTGTCGCGCCAGCGGAATCGGGCGCGGCCGGCTCGACTGTTCGCTCATGGCAAGCACCTTGCCCAGCTTCACACCGGCGGCCTCGGCAAGAGTCCGAGCCTTGTCCAATGCGTCCGCAACGGCCTTCTTGCGCGCCTCAGACAGGATCGGGCGCGTGTCGTCATTGACGAATGCCAGTTGGCCGCCCTGATTGATCCCGAGGGTGACTGACCTGTCCAGCACCTCTCCGACGGCTTTCAATTCGCGTATCCGCACCGTCAGGCCGTTCGTGACCGTATAGCCGACGATCTTCGGCTCCCTCAGCCTGTTGTCCTTATTGGGATGAATGTAGCGCGGACGGATGTTCAGGCCGGTCGTCTGGAGGTCCCGCTCCGCAACACCGTCCTGCTTCAACGCGGCGAGCACCGCCGTCATGGCCTCGTTATTCGCCGTGAGCGCTTCCCGCGCGGTTTCGGCTTCGCGGAGCACCGTCAGGTTCATCACGGCCATGTCGGGCACGGCTCTCGCCTCCCCCTCACCGGTTACTGCGATGCGCGGCGCCGACTCCGGGCGATTCTCCTGCGCCAGACCGGGGGCAGATGCCAACAGCAGGCCGAGCGCAGCAGCAGTGACGACGGGAAAAAAGGAAAATCCACCTTCGGCAATCGAACGAGACATGATCTCTCCACAATCCAGATTCGCAGATACCCACCGCGCCACATGCGCCGCCATGAAGCGAACCGTATGGCCAACCATGGCGCTGCTCCGCCGGCGGCGTCATCGTGAACCACGAAATATGACGAATTGACGATGCCGGCCTCGCGCAACGGAGCGGCGCACCCCACTGACGGCAGCCCGCACAAGCCGCCCGCGTGCTCCGCCTTGCATGCGCCGCCTCAGCTCCACCGCAGCGGCCAGTGGAACCCAAGGCTTCAGCGCAGCCAGCAGAAATTATGCCTTTTGCGCCCGCTCGATCGCCTCCATCACCAGCCGCTCGGCGCCTTCTGCATCGAGCCACTTGACGATGGTGACCCATTTTCCCTTTTCGAGATCTTTGTAATGTTTGAAGAAATGCGCGATCTGCTCGCACATGATCGACGGCAGATCGGTATAGTTGCGGATGCCGGCATAGAATGGATGCAGCGCGTCCACCGGCACGGCGAGGATTTTCTCGTCCCCTCCCGCTTCGTCCTCCATCACCAGCGCGCCGACCGGGCGGCAGCGGATCACAGCGCCAGGAACGACCGGCACCTGGCTTGCGACCAGCACATCGCAAGGGTCTCCATCGGCGGACAGCGTCTGCGGGATGAAGCCATAATTTCCCGGATAGAACATTGCCGTGTGAAGAAACCGGTCCACGAACAGTGCGCCGGAAGCCTTGTCGATCTCGTATTTCACCGGCACGCCGCCAAGCGGTATTTCGATGACAGCATGAATGTCTTTCGGCGGATTGGTGCCCGAGGAGATACGCTCGATGTTCATAGGTTTCGCTTCTGTTCATGTCGGGCAGCGTCGCCCGCAGCAAGCTCTGACCTGCGAAATCCGCCCGATCTATGTCAAGCTGCTCTGAAAGACGGAAGGAACCGGTCCGGCGGACTGCATCCGGGTCCGGAGAGCTCCGCATCTGACCACGCCGGGACGGTCTATGGCGATGCTTCGACGCGGCGAATGCGCTGCCACGGCGCGAGTGCATGCCCCATCAGATAACCGGGCGAGACATTCGTTTTCCGGTGAGAGGCCACTCCCGCCCCCAACCTTCCTGAACGAAAAAGCCCCCGGCGTTTCCGCCGGGGGCCTTCGTGACAGACCTGAGCGTCAGGCTGTGATCAGACGATCACGGCCAGAAGCTGCGGGTGATCTGCAGGTTCGTGAACCACACTTCCTCGCGGCCCAGGTTGC
>DATMEW010000030.1:0-3304 GCA_035556495.1 Xanthobacteraceae bacterium
CGGGGAGCTGATGGCGTTGGAGGATTCCGCACTGTCGGCGGAGATCGAACGGCGGGCGCAATCCATGCTCGGGCGGATGACGGTCGAGCCCGGCCGGGGCACGTTTCCGCTCGCCTATGAGAGCGCCCTTGCCTTCTCCGGTCGTCGAACGATGCTGGTCGGCGAAGCTGCCCACCTCGTGCCGCCCATCGGCGCGCAGGGGCTCAACCTCGGCCTGCGGGATGCCGCCGCGGCGGCGGAATGCGTCGCGGACGCGCGCCGGGCCGGCCGCGATATCGGCGGGCGCGAGGCGCTCTCCCGCTACGACGCCATGCGGCGGCGGGACATCGGCCCCCGCGGCACCGCCATCGACTGGCTCAACCGCAGCCTGCTGTCGGATCTGCTGCCGGTGCAGGCGGCGCGCGGCCTCGGCCTCGGCCTGCTCGGGCGGATGGCGCCCCTGCGGCGCCTTGTGATGCGCGAGGGGGTAGCCCCGACCGCAGGGCAGCCCCGCCTCATGCGCGGCGAGCCGGTTTGACTCCGGCGTCGCCCTGCCTGTCGTCCCGCCATTCATCATGCCGGGATGTTGTGGATGGCGTCCGCGCCCCGGACTGGTATCCGGAGCGCAGGTGGACTATTTCGGCGTCATGATGACCAAGATGCATATCGCGAAGTTCAAGCTCGGACAGGTGGTCAAACACCGGCTGTTTTCGTTCCGGGGCGTGGTCTTCGATATCGATCCGGAATTCGACAACACCGAGGAATGGTACCAGGCCATCCCGGCGGAGACGCGCCCGCGCAAGGACCAGCCGTTCTACCACCTGCTCGCGGAAAACGACGAGACGGAATATGTCGCCTATGTTTCCGAGCAGAACCTGATGGCCGACGACACCGGCGCGCCGGTCCGTCACCCTCAGATCAAGGAGCTTTTCATTCGCGGGAAGGACGGCTCCTACCGGCTGCGCCAGTCGGTCATGAACTGAGCATGAGCCCGAAAAACGGAGACCGGTTTTCGGAAAGACCATACCCAAACAAAAAGAGTATCGGGGCTGATCCGAGCCGCCACGGCACCGATTTCCGGGAACCGTTTCCAGAACAGCCAAAAAGAAAACGGCGTGTCGCAAGACACGCCGTTTTGATTCATCCACCGTCAGCGACGAGGAGAGATCAATCGAACTCCCCTCCGTCGCGCCTGCCCGGCCTACTTGGCGGCGGGGTTCTGCGCGCCGCCGGCGGGCGGGTTGCTTTCGAGCTTCTTGCGCGCTTCCTCCGCGCGCTTCTGCAACTCGTCCTGAAGCTTCTTCTGCTGTTCCTCGAACACCTTCGGGTCGGTCGGCGGGCCGTCATAGGCTTTCGCGAAATCGTCCAGCGGCATGCCGAGCGTGATCGGCTGGCCGGCGCCGTTGATGCCCTGCACGATCAGGCCCTGGCCCTTCTTCATGCGGGAGATGAGATCGTTGCTGGCTTCATAGTCCGCCATGCAGCCGTTGGTGAAGCAGATCACATAGGGGCTCGTCATCGGCTGGCCCTGATCGATGATCACGCGGGTCCCGGGCGCCAGCGACATGCCGAGCGGCAGCGTCACGCGCAGGATCTTCTTCGGGTCGCCTTCCGGCTCGATGATGACCGCGGCAATCACCGGCATGCCGGATTCGACGCGGCCGTCCTTGCCCGTGAAGCAGACCTGCTTGGCGTCGGCTTCCTGCCCCTTGAGGCAGAATTTCGTCCAGGGCGAATAGATGAGCTGGGGCTGTTCGGCGGCCGGCGGCTGGGCTTGCTGCTGCTGGGCTCCGGCCTTCGGGGCGGCCTTCTGCTGGCCTTTCGGCGCAGCCTGTTGCGCCACCGCGGCGGTGCCGGCGAGCGCCAGCGCAGCCACCGCAGCCAGGGCCGCTGCGTAAGCCGCGGGGCGACGCGAAGCGCGTGCGGTTGTGTCAGCCATGAATCCGTCCTTTGTCCTGTCCGCAGGCCGCATTCTGCGGCAGCCGCGGTGTGTCGTGAGAAAATACGGCAACAGCGTGACCCTCAAATCCCCGATCTACGGGGATTTCTCCCGACTCGGAACCGGAGTGAGTGCCGTTCGTCCCGTGGATAACGCAGGCGCGGGTTCCGCACAACCGGCCGCCCTGCCATCCCTGTGGGTGCCGTGATAGCCTCGCGCCATGGCGGGAATCGCTTCCATCGCTTCCATCGCTTCCATCGCTGCCGCGCGCCTCTGCCGCGGAGTCGCAGCGGCGATACGGACCGGCGCCTGGCTGCTGGCGGCCTGTGGGCTGCTCGTCGCGACCCCGGCCGACAACAGCGTCGCCGCGCCGCGACACGCCCTCGCCATGCACGGCGCGCCGGCCCTGCCGGAGGGCTTCGCCCATTTTCCCTATACGAATCCCGACGCGCCGAAGGGCGGCCGCCTGACCATGGGACTGGTCGGCACGTTCGACAGTCTCAACCCCTTCGTCGTGCGCGGCCTCGCGGTCCAGCAGATGCGCGGCCATGTCATCGAAAGCCTGCTCGCACGCGGCTATGACGAGCCCTTCACGCTCTACGGCCTGCTGGCGCGCACCGTGGAGACCGACGAAGCACGCAGCTTCGTCACTTTCGGCATCGACCCGGATGCCCGCTTCGCGGACGGCAGGCCGGTCACGGCGGAAGACGTCCGCTTCTCGTGGGAACTGCTGCGCGACCACGGCCGGCCGAACCATCGGCTCTATTACGGCAAGGTCCGCAAAGCCGACATTCTCGACGGCAATCGGATTCGTTTCGATCTCGCCGGCAGCGACGACCGCGAACTGCCGCTGATCCTCGGCCTGATGCCGGTTCTGGCGCGGCATGCGACCGACCCGAAAAGCTTCGAGGACACAAGCTTCACGCCGCTGCTCGGCTCCGGCCCTTACCGCGTCGGCGAGGTTCGGCCGGGCCAGAGCGTCACCTTCACGCGGCGGCCGGATTACTGGGGTCGCGACCGTGGCGTGAACCGGGGCCTGTGGAATTTCGACGAAGTGCGCCTCGATTATTATCGCGACACCAACACCCATCTCGAAGCCTTCAAGCGCGGGCTCTATGACTTCCGCGCCGAGAACGATCCCGCGCGCTGGGAAACCGCCTATGACTTTCCCGCCAAGCGGCAGGGCAAGGTCGTGCAGGAGACGCTGCCGACCGGCACGCCGAAGGGCATGCTGGGCTATGTCTTCAACACCCGCCGGCCGATCTTCGCAGACATCCGCGTGCGTGAGGCCATCACCCTGCTGTTCGATTTCGAGTGGGCGAACCGCAGCCTGTTCTTCGGCCGCTATCGCCGGCTCGGCAGCTATTTCGAAGCCTCCGAACTCTC
>DATMEW010000031.1:0-7246 GCA_035556495.1 Xanthobacteraceae bacterium
GTCGCGGAAGCCGCCGGCGGAGAATTTCATCACCTCCGAACGGGTCATCAGTTTCTCGACATCGTCCGCCGTGCCGACGATCGTATAGGCGATGAGATGCGGCAGGTGGCTCGTCATCGCCAGCACGATGTCGTGGTGCTCCGGCGTCATGATCTCGACATTGGCGCCGATGCGCCGCCAGAATTCGGCGAGCTTTTCCGCTGCGGCCGTGTCGGTGCCGGGCGGCGGCGTCAGAATGCACCAGCGGTTGACGAACAGCTCCGCGAAGCCGGCGTCGGGACCGGAATATTCCGTGCCCGCGACCGGATGCGCCGGCACGAAATGCACATGCTCCGGCAGATGCGGGGCCATGTCGCGCACCACCGCGCCCTTGACCGAGCCGACATCCGACACCGTCGCGCCGGGCGCGAGATGCGGGGCGATCTCGGCCGCCACCGCGCCGCAGGCCCCGACCGGGACACAGACGATGACGAGGTCCGCGCCTTCCACCGCTTCCGCGTTGGTCTCGACCACCTGATCGGCAAGACCCAGCTCCGCCACGCGACGACGTGTTTCCGGCGAGCGCGCCGTCGCGACGATGGAGCCGACGGCGTTCTGTGCTCGCGCCGCGCGGGCAATGGACGAGCCGATGAGGCCGACGCCGATCAGCGCCAGCCGGTTGAACAGCGGCTGGCCGGTATTCTCCGCATCACTCACTTGGTCTGTCCCAGAAATTCCGCCAGAGCCGCGACGGCCTTGCGGTTCGCCTCCTCGGTGCCGACCGTCATGCGCAGCGCGTTGGGGAACTGATAGGGCGTCACCCGGCGCAGGATCAGCCCGCGCGCGGTGAGGAAAGCGTCCGCCTCAGCCGCGCTTTTGCCCGGCATATCCTCGGGGAAATGAATCAGCAGGAAGTTGGCGACGCCAGGTGTGACCTCGAGGCCGAGCTTGCCGAATTCAGTCGCCAGCCATTCGCGCCATGTCTCGTTGTGCTCGCGCGACATCTGCACATGGGCGGTGTCGGCGATGGCCGCGACGCCGGCGGCGATGGCGGCCGCGTTCATGTTGAACGGGCCGCGGATGCGGTTGAGCGCGTCGCAGACATGGGCCGGGCCGTACATCCAGCCGATGCGCAGCGCGGCAAGGCCGTAGATCTTCGAGAAGGTGCGCAGCATCACGACATTGTCGGAAGTGGCGACGAGTTCGATGCCGGCCTCGTAGTCGTTGCGCTGGACATAGTCGGCATAGGCCGCATCCAGCACCAGCAGCACGTTGGCCGGCAGACCGGCATGCAGCCGGCGCACCTCGTCGAACGGAATATAGGTTCCGGTCGGGTTGTTCGGGTTGGCGAGGAACACCACGCGCGTGCGCGGCGTGACACGCGCGAGAATGGCGTCCACGTCCGCCGTGAAGTCGCGCTCGGGCGCCACCACGGGCGTCGCGCCGGAGCCCAGCGTCACGATGGGATACATCAGGAAGCCGTGGGTGGTGTGGATCGCCTCGTCGCCGTCGGCGAGATAGGCGTCGGCAATGAGGTTCAGAAGTTCGTCGGCGCCGGCGCCGCAGACGATCCGCTCCGGATCGAGGCCGAAGCCATGGCCGATGGCCTCGCGCAGGGCGCTCGCCGCCCCGTCCGGATAGTCGTGCAGATGGCCGGCGATGTCCTTGAAGGCGGCGATCGCCTTCGGGCTCGGCCCGAACGGCGTCTCGTTGGACGAGAGCTTGTAGATTTTCTCGACACCGGGAGCGGTGCTCTTGCCGGGGATATAAGCCTCGATGGACAACACCCCGGGGCGCGGCTCGGGCCGCTTGGCAGCAGACATCTCACTTCACCTTCATCTTCGACGGGCGTCAGTTTCCGGCCAGGCCGTCGCGGGACACCCTATAGCGGGTCGCATGGCTGCCGACGAGGGCCGTCGCGCGCACGGAAGCCCCCGCCTTCACCAGCGTATCGGCAATCGCCGCAATGTCGCCGCCGTCCGGCACCGAAATCAGCAGCGCCGCGCCGTCGAAGGCGCGGTCCGGCGCGACCGCGACCTCCGCCAGCGGGGCGATGGCCCGCGCCGCGGCAGCGCTCCAGCCGGAGACGCGCAGGCTCCACATCGCGACGCCGGTCGCCATGGCGTCGTCGGCGGCGCGGGAGACGACAAAGACCGGCAGGGCGGCGGGATGGTCCGGCCGGTCCACGAAAGGCAGCCGGGCGATGATCTTCGGCGCGCCGTCGCCCTCCAGGGCGCTCCACCATGCCTGTGCGCCGCCGAGAGCCGGCACGAGGCCGAGATCGCCCTTGGACCCGGCCACGGCGGCGACGACGCCGGCCGCGCCCATATGCGGGATGAAGGGCACCGTGAAGCCGAAATGGAACCGGGCGCTGTCGCGCATCTGGGCGTCGCCGGCGGCGAGGTCGGCATGAACGGAGAACGGTGCCTGGACATAGGTGAAGGTGGCGATGATGACCCGCCAGATACTCTCCACGGTGTCGAGCGGCAGGATGCCGCCATGGCGGTCCACCAGCCGGCGCATCATGTCGGCCTCCCGCGCGGGGCGGAAGGCGGAACCGGATTCGACCGTGCCCTTGGCCTCGATCAGCCGGCCGATGATCTCGCCGCGGTCCATCAGCAGGCGATGGACCTGCGCATCGATGGTGTCGATCTCCCGGCGCAGATCGGCCAGGCTCGGCGGGGCGGCTGCGGCGGGCGAGGGTGAGGCCATCGTCTGATTCCCGAATGTCCGGTCTGCGGCGGATCGGCGGCATGACCGCCCTGCGGCCATGCGTGTTGCGCCCGGCCGGTTCGAGTGATAGGCGGCAGGCCGCGTCAAATCAAAGAAAACATTGACAGCGGCAACCTGCGGTACCTACCTGTACCGTCCGGGCTGCACCCAAAGTCTGCCACTTAAGGGCCCGCCGCTTGTGGACCGATGCCGTGTGATCGACATCGGGTTCCGGGCGAGGAAGAGATGGTCAACGCGCGTATCATGCTGGACCGCTCCACACATCGCGAGGCGGACCAGCCGTCGTCGCTGGTCGCGCGGTTCGGGCCGGACCGACCCCTGCGCCTCGATGCCGGTGTCGAACTCAGCCCGTTCCAGATCGCCTATCAGACCTATGGCACGCTCAACGCGGCGCGCAGCAATGCGGTGCTGATTTGCCATGCGCTGACCGGCGATCAGCATGTGTTCAACACCCACCCCGTCACCGGCAAGCCGGGCTGGTGGGGCTCGCTGGTCGGACCGGGCAAGCCGATCGACACCGACCGCTTCTTCATCATCTGCTCCAACGTGCTCGGCGGCTGCATGGGCTCGACCGGCCCGGCCTCGCTGAACCCCGCCACCGGCGCGCCATGGGGGCTGGATTTTCCCGTCATCACCATCCGCGACATGGTGCGGGGGCAGGCGATGCTGCTCGACCATCTCGGTATTGAAAAACTGTTTGCCGTGGCCGGCGGCTCGATGGGCGGCATGCAGGTGCTGCAATGGGCGGCGAGCTATCCGGACCGGGTCTTTGCCGCGCTGCCGATCGCAACTTCGGCGCGCCATTCGGCGCAGAATATCGCCTTCAACGAAGTCGGCCGGCAGGCGGTGATGGCGGACCCCGACTGGTGCGGCGGGCGCTATTTCGCGGATGGCCTCAAGCCGTCGCGGGGCCTCGCGGTGGCGCGTATGAGCGCGCATATCACCTATCTCTCGGACGCCGCTTTGCACCGCAAATTCGGCCGCCGGTTCCAGAACCGCCAGAATCCGACCTTCTCCTTCGACGCGGATTTCCAGGTGGAAAGCTACCTGCGCCATCAGGGCGCCAGCTTCGTCGAGCGGTTCGACGCCAACTCCTATCTCTACCTCACCCGCGCGATGGATTATTTCGACCTTGCGGCGGATTATGGCGGCGTGCTGGGCGAGGCGTTCCGCGACATCAAGACCCGCATCTGCGCGATTTCCTTCACGTCCGACTGGCTGTTCCCGACCGTGGAATCCCGCGCCATCGTTCATGCGCTGAATGCCGCTGGCGCACGGGTGTCCTTCGCGGAGATCGATACCGACAAGGGCCACGACGCCTTCCTGCTGGACGAGCCGGAGCTGTTCGCCATCGTCCGTGGCTTCCTCGACGGTGCGGCCGCGGCCTATGGGCTGGAGACGTCAAGGCCGGAGATTTCCGGATCAGGGATTTCTGGCCAATGAGCACCGTGACGGGGCTTGCGCCCGGGACATACCAGCCTTCGGCGGGGCCGAACGGCCAGCGGTCCGACAACGGCCATTCCCGCGTCGATCTGATGGTGGTGGCCGACATGGTCGCGCCCGGCGCGCGGCTGCTGGATGTCGGCTGCGGCGACGGCGAGCTGCTGCGCCTGCTGGAAGCTAAGGGCGTGGACGGGCGCGGCATCGAGCTGTCGCGCGAGGGCGTCAACCGCTGCGTCGCCAAGGGCCTCGCGGTGATCCAGGGCGACGCCGACACCGACCTGGCCGACTATCCCGACAACGCCTTCGACTATGTGGTGCTGTCGCAGACCTTGCAGGCGACGCGCCGCCCGCGCGTCGTGCTTGAACACATGCTGCGCATCGGCCGCCACGCCATCGTGTCCTTCCCCAATTTCGGCCACTGGAAGATCCGGCTGAAGCTGCTGTTGGAAGGGCAGATGCCGCGCACCAGCAACCTGCCGCAGACCTGGTACGACACGCCAAACATCCATTTCTGCACCATCAAGGATTTCCGCGATCTCTGCGAGGTGATCGACGTGAAGCTGGAAAAGGCGGTGGCGCTGAATGCCTGGGGCGCGCGGCTGCGCTTCAACGCGCCGTGGTGGTTCTGGAACCTGTTTGGCGAGCAGGCCGTGTTCCTGCTGAGCCGCCGGACGGACAAGACCCGCAAATAAATCGGGCGGAACGGGAGTTCCGCTGCCCGAGGGGAGTTCCCCTGCCCGATTCCCGCCGCGCGGGGACACCCGCATTTCCCCGAAATGACTCCATTCCGGTCCTGATCCTGCCACGGCGGGGTCACATCGCGGCGGCTTGAAAGGGGCGCCGGGCGCGGGTCGCCAGCGGGTCTGATCGGCGTGCGCCCAAGTCCGGCATCGGGTCAACAATTCAAGGTCTCATGATGGTTCCGACGCTGAGGCGGGCAATGCTCGCCGCCTGTTCGCTCGCCGTGCTGTCCGCACTTTCTTCCGCCCTCGCCCCCGCCGCCGCCGAACCGGCAGCGCCCGCCTCGCCGCTGACGGCCGCCGCCGAAATGGGCATGGCCATTGGCGGCGGTCCGGCCCCCGAATCCCGGTCCGCCCGGTCCGGTGCCGCCGCCTCGCCGGCGCAGCTTCGCCAAGCCGCAGGCCGCAGCGGGCGGCGCGCGGCCCCCGTCAGAACGACGCATGCGCAGGCCACCCGGCCCGCCGTCCAGACGAAACAGGCGCGGGTCCCGTCCGGCGCCGCCGGCGGCAGCCTCGTCGCCGAGGCGAGACGCCACATCGGCACCAACCCGACCAGTCGGCGCAGCCTGTGGTGCGGCCGCTTCATGAATATGGTGCTGGAGAATACCGGCCGCGCCGGCACCGGCTCGGACATGGCGCGCTCCTTCGCGTCCTACGGCAAGCGCGTTTCAGGCCCGCAGGTCGGGGCCATCGCGGTGATGTCGCGCGGCAAACGCGGCGGCCATGTCGGCGTCGTCAGCGGCGTCGATGAGAGGGGCAACCCGATCCTGATCTCGGGCAATCACGGACGGCGGGTCGCCGAGGCGGCGTATCCGCGCAGCCGCGTGCTCGCCTATGTGATCCCGACGGAAGGCTGACGGCTTCCGTCCGCGCATCCGCCGCCGGTGACCGCCGCGCCATCGGCGGCGCTTCCGGCAGGAGTGCCGGAATCTGCATGGCGGGAACCGCAACCCCTTCCGTTGCCGAAGGGCAACACTATCTCTCCTGTGTGCCGGGCCGCCATTCTGTGGTCCGGCACAACCTGCCGCCGGACCCGGGGCAGAGGCTGAATATGCCGCGAGCGGGCTTCGGACGCGGGCGGCGGGCAGGAGAGACAGATGAATTTCGAGAAATATACCGACCGCTCGCGTGGCTTCGTGCAGTCGGCGCAAGGCCTGGCCCTGCGTGAGGGCCACCAGCAATTCGCCACCGAACATCTTCTCAAGGTGCTGCTGGACGACCCGGAAGGGCTCGCCGCCGGCCTGATCGACCGTTCCGGCGGCCGCTCGCGCGAGGCGCTGGCGGCGGTGGAGGAGCAGCTTGCGAAGCGGCCGAAGGTGTCCGGCGGCGGCGCGGGGCAGGTCTATCTCGACCCCGCATTGGCGCGGGTTTTCGACCAGGCCGAGAAGATCGCGGAGAAGGCCGGCGACAGCTACGTGACTGTCGAGCGGCTGCTGCTCGCGCTGGCGCTGGAAAAGGACAGCGACGCCGGCAAGGTCCTTGCCAGGGCCGGCGTCTCGCCGCAGAATCTGAATGCGGCCATCGAGGCCCTGCGCAAGGGCCGCACGGCGGACAATGCCTCCGCCGAGAATGCCTATGACGCGCTGAAGAAATACGCCCGCGACCTGACCGAGGCCGCGAAGACCGGCAAGGTCGATCCTGTGATCGGCCGCGACGAGGAAATCCGCCGCACCATTCAGGTGCTTTCCCGCCGCACCAAGAACAATCCCGTGCTGATCGGCGAGCCCGGCGTCGGCAAGACCGCCATCGTCGAGGGCCTTGCGCTGCGCATGGTCAACGGCGACGTTCCGGAGAGCCTGGAGAACAAGAAGCTCCTCGCCCTCGACATGGGCGCCTTGATTGCCGGCGCGAAATATCGCGGCGAGTTCGAGGAGCGGCTCAAGGCCGTACTCAACGAGGTGACGGCGGCCGAGGGCGGCATCATCCTGTTCATCGACGAGATGCACACGCTGGTCGGCGCCGGCAAGGCCGATGGCGCGATGGATGCTTCCAACCTGCTGAAGCCGGCGCTGGCGCGCGGCGAGCTGCATTGCATCGGCGCGACCACGCTCGACGAATACAAGAAGCATGTCGAGAAGGACGCGGCGCTGGCGCGGCGGTTCCAGCCGGTGTTCGTGGACGAGCCGACGGTGGAGGACACCGTCTCGATCCTGCGCGGGCTCAAGGACCGCTATGAGCAGCATCACGGCGTGCGCATCACCGACGCCGCTATCGTTGCCGCCGCGACGCTGTCGAACCGCTACATCACCGACCGCTTCCTGCCGGACAAGGCCATCGACCTGGTGGACGAGGCGGCGGCACGGTTGAAGATGCAGGTCGATTCCAAGCCGGAGGAACTCGATTCCATCGAC
>DATMEW010000032.1:0-25971 GCA_035556495.1 Xanthobacteraceae bacterium
TGGTGAGCGCGCTGGGGCTCGAACCCAGGACCTATTGATTAAAAGTCAATTGCTCTACCAGCTGAGCTACGCGCTCGCGAGGCCGGAAGCCGGCGTCGGAAGCTGGCTGTGTAAGGGCGTGGAGCCACGTGGTCAAGGGGACCGGCGGCCTTGCCTGCCTCGGAAATTCCGGGGCGATCATCGTCGATATCCGGCCGGCCTGCGGCTTCGGGACGCTGCGGGCCGGCCGAATTCATGGTAGAATTCGCCTTCGGCCATTCTGCCAGGGAAGCTGCCATGCCCGTCGTCAACCGCATTGCGGAAATCCAGGATGAGGTCGCCGTCTGGCGACGGGACATTCACGCCCATCCGGAATTGCTCTACGACGTCCACCGCACGGCGGGACTGGTCGCGGAGAAGCTGCGCGGCTTCGGCTGCGACGAGGTCGTGACCGGGATCGGCCGCACCGGCGTGGTCGGCGTCGTGCATGGCCGTGGCGCGGCGGACCAGGCGCGCAGGGTGATCGGCCTGCGGGCGGATATGGATGCGCTTCCCATCAAGGAGGCCACGGGGCTGCCCTACCAATCGCAGACTCCCGGCCTGATGCATGCCTGCGGGCATGATGGGCACACGGCGATGCTGCTTGGCGCGGCGCGCTATCTGACCGAGACCCGCAATTTTGCGGGCACCGCCGTGTTCGTCTTCCAGCCGGCCGAGGAGGGCGGCGGCGGCGGCCGCGCGATGGTCGAGGATGGCCTGATGGATCGCTTCGGCATCCAGGAGGTCTATGGGATGCACAACATGCCCAACCTGCCGGTGGGCGAATTCGCGATCCGGCCGGGCGCGATGCTGGCCTCGGTCGACAAGGCGGTCATCGAGATCGAGGGCAAGGGCGGCCATGCGGCGCGTCCGAACACGGCCATAGACCCAATCGTCGCCGGCGCATTCATCGTCACCCAGCTTCAGACCATCGTGTCGCGCAATGTCGATCCGCTGGATTCCGCCGTGGTCTCGACCTGCGTTTTCCAGGCCGGCACGACCGACAATGTCATTCCCCAGACCGCGCATCTGGAGGTGACGATCCGGACCCTGCGACCCGCCACCCGCGATCTCGTGGAGCAACGCCTCAAGGCGATCGTGGAAGGCGCGGCGCGGCTCCATGGCGCGACGGCCAGGGTGGATTACATCCGCAACTATCCGGTGACGGTGAACCATCCGGAGCCGACCCGCTTTGCCGCCGGCGTCGCGGCCGGCATCGTCGGTGCGTCGCAGGTCGATACGGAAACGCCTCCGCGAATGGCGGCCGAGGATTTCTCCTACATGCTGGAGGCGCGGCCGGGCGCGATGATCTTCATCGGAAACGGAGACAGCGCCGAGCTTCACCACCCGGCCTATGATTTCAACGATGAGATCATCCCGATCGGCATGTCTTATTGGGCAAAGCTGGTGGAAACCGCGCTGCCCGCGTGACGGCCGCGCGCCCGCTGGCGACCCATGCCGGCGGGACGATCCATGACGAAACAGGGCTTCCGCCGGAATATGCGGGGCGCGTCTTGCGGCGCGCGGCTTATAAAGTGCGGCTTGGCAGGCGTTCCGTGTGGGTGTCTTTCGAAGTGCCGCGAAAGCCGTTGCGCGAGCCATCCCGGAGCGCCTTGCCGTGGCGGGGTTTCCTCCTTGCGAACACGTCCGAGCCGAAGCGGGCGGTTTGCGCGAAGGCTGCGGCGTCCCCTGAAGACCTGCGCGGGCAGGGCCTGCCGATCCCGCTATGCTGATGCTGAAACGCGCAGTAAGGCGGCTGGTCGTTCTATGACAGAACTTTCAGTTACGGCGCTTTCGGGTGCAGCACCTGTCGTACGCGACTCGTCGCTGCAGACACTTGCGATACCATCCCCGCCTGTGCAGTCCTTGCGGAGCCGGAGCCGGAGCCGGAGCCGGAGCCGGGGCTTGGCGCGGGTGCGCATCTGCGATAGCCGTTGCGGAGGCTTGCAGCATCGCGATGAGGCGCTGAAGACGCAGACGAATTCAAGGCGCAGGTCGCTTCGGTTCACACGCAAACGGCCGGGTCATTTTGGTCCCGGCCGTTCGTGTTTGCCTCAGGCAATCTCAAGCATTTCTGGCGTTGATGGAATCAAAGCCAAAGCTCCATGTTTTTGTTTGAGGCGTTTCTTGCGCGCAGTGATCCGCACTTCACTCCAAAGCGCTCCAAACGGCCTCAGGAAGTGACGTCGGTGCGGTTTTCCGACTGGGACGGTGCGGACGGCGGCGCCGCTGCGGGAAGAGGCATGACGATCTCGCCGGCCGTCACGGCCTGGCGGTCGCCGGGCAGGGCGACGAGACGCCCCAGCCGCTCGACGCCCTCGCGCCAGAAGGCGAAGTCGTTGAGACGGGTGCCGTCCAGTGCCGCGATGGCCACCGCCGCGAAGAACGGCAGGCTCTGCACCATCAGCACGATGGCGAAGATGTTGATCTCGTGAATCTGCTTGTAGTTCGTCATCACGAGGACGGCCGCGCCGAGCACCAGCAGGGAGCCGAAGATGGCCTCCCAGAAGGCGGGGAAATCCGCGCCGCGTCGGGTCGCGCCGCCCTTGGCCGTGCGCATGAAGGGCAGGTGGTCCTTGACGAGGCCGGTGGCCACGGCGCGTGCCACGGTCCATTGCACGGACATGGCGGCGATGACGGAGCCGGCCATCTGACCGGCGGTGGTGGAGACGCGCAGCCGATACAGCACAAGGAAATGGATCAGCGAGACCGCGAAGGACGCGAGGATCGGGATCGTCAGGATTCGATCCGGCACGGCGATCTCGGCGAAAGCCACGATCGGCACCCAGACGAGGTTGAGGCCCGCGACCACGACGCCGAGGCTTTCCGCGCCCAACCAGCTCAGCCAGCCGAAGCCGTAGCCCCGCTTCTGCTCGCGTGTCAGTTGGGCGGAGCTGCCGGGCAGCAGGCTGCGCCAGTGCTTCTTGATGATCTGGAAGCCGCCATAGGCCCAGCGGTAGCGCTGTTTCTGATAGGATTCGTAATTGTCCGGCAGCAGGCCGTGGCCGTAGCGGATGTTGGTGTAGTGGGTCTGCCAGCCGCGTTCGACGATGGCGAGGCCGAGATCGGTATCCTCGCAGATGGTGTCGCTCGACCAGCCGCCGGCGTCAGTAATCGCGGCGCGGCGGATCAGGCACATGGTGCCGTGAACGATGATCGAATTGGCCTCGTTGCGCTGGACCATGCCGATATCGAAGAAACCGGCATACTCACCGTTCATCGCATGATGCATGGGCGAGCGCAGGCCGTCGCGATGATCCTGCGGGGCCTGCACCAGACCGACCTTGGCGTCGGCGAACAGCGGCACGAGGTCCTTCAGCCAGTCCGGCTGCACGACATAGTCGGCATCGATGACGCCGACGATTTCGGCATCCTCGGCGGTGTAGTGATCGAGGGCGAGCCGCAGCGCGCCGGCCTTGAATCCCGCCATGTTGTCGACATTGACGAACTTGAAGCGCTGGCCCAGCGCCAGGCAGTGCTCCTGCACCGGCTGCCAGAAGGCCGGGTCCGGCGTGTTGTTGATGACGACCACGCATTCGAAATTCGGATAGTCGAGCGCCGCGACCGCATCGAGGGTCGCTTTCAGCATCTCCGGCGGCTCGCGATAGGCCGGAATGTGGATCGACACCTTGGGTGCGTAGCCGGCCGGCGCGGGCGTGGGTCCGCGCACCAGCCGGGCGGGTTCGCGGCCGAAGGCGATCGCGGCAATCTCGTCCATGCGGCCGAGCGCGATGATGAGGAGCGGGATCAGCAGGAGGACGCCGAGGCCCAGCGCGAAGGCCGCACCCGGCACGAAATAGTGTCCCTGATAGAAGGCGAAGACCATGGCGGCCCACATGCCGGCGACATGGCAGGCGGAGGAGAGCAGCGCGGCCTGCGCGGCGGTGGCGCGCATCGCCAGCAACGGCAGCGAGAGCAGCAGGCCGGCGAGCACGGCGATCACCGCGAGCTTCCAGTGGTCGGGGTCCTTGATCGGACCGGTCCAGGCGAATTTCGCGATGCGTGAGGCGTCGAACACGCCCCAATAGGGACCGACGCCGCCTTCGTTGGTCTTCCACGGCTGGTCGATGGATTCGATGATGTTGTAGTCGATGCCATAGGCTTCGGCGCGGGAGACGAAGTCGCGCAGGATTTTCGCCTGAATGGCGCGGCCGGGATCGGCGGCATGCATGTTGTAGCCCGCGCTCGGCCAGCCGAATTCCGCGATCACGATGCGCTTGCCCGGAAACGCGGCGCGCAGCTTGTCATAGATCTGGATCGCCTGATCGACGGTGCGGTCGGCCGGAATGCCCTCCCAGTAGGGCAGGATATGCGCGGCGATGAAATCGACCGCCGAAGCGAGTTCGGGATGGTCGAGCCAGACGTTCCAGATTTCGCCCGTGGTCACCGGCACGGGGCTCTGGCGCTTCACCCGCTGGATGATCTTGATCAGTTCATCGACGGACTTTTCGGCGCGCAACGTGGTCTCGTTGCCGACCACGATGGCATCGACGTTGCGATAGCGCTTGGCGAGATCGAGCGCGGTGCGGATCTCGGCCTCGTTACGGGTCTCGTTCTTGTCGATCCACGCGCCAACCGTGACCTTCAGGCCATGGTTGGCGGCGGCGGGCACGACCTGCTCGACGCCGGCGGTCGAAGAATAGGTACGGATCGATTTCGTATAGGGGCTGATCGCGCGCAGATCGGCGTTGATCTGCTGGAGCGTCGGGCGGTCGCCATGGTCCGGATGCTGGGACCGCGCATATGGCGTGTAGGACATGCTCGCCAGCGGCTCGGTGACATCCGCCGCGGTGACGGTACGGTCGCCCAGCGCCCAGAACGCGCCATGGACCAAGGCAACAAGCGCGACCACTGCGGCGACGATGCGCATCTCACACACTACCAATGTGGGGCGAAAACACTGGCCCGGACCCTTCCCCTCGGATCACACCGAGCCCTTGCCCTGAAACAAGGCTATCTCAGCTTGAGGCAGGCATTCAAGTAATTGTGAGCCATGGCGAATTAATGACGTCCGAATGGTCATTACACGCCGTTTCGCTGAACGGATGTTAAGGATTGGCCGGCGTTGCCGCCGGAGCGGCAGCGGCCGCCGCCGAAGCCGCCGGGCTGTTGGGATTGAGCCAGCAGGCGTGGATGCGGGCGGCCAGCGTGTCGGCGGCCTTGGGGTCGATATGGCCCTGCTTCACGAGGCAGCGGAACGCGTTCTGGACGTGCATGCCCGGACAGTTGAACCGGTCATAGAGATCGATGTGCCGGAATGCCGTGTCGAGGTCGTCGCGCCAGAGCAGGTTCACCACCCGCCGGCCGAGCCAGACGCATTCGGCATTTCCGGCAGGGCCGGAGACGAGGCGGGCGGCTTCCGCATATTCGTCGGCCTTGCGGGCGGCGTCCTTGGCGGCTTCCGCGGCCGCGGCGGCCTGTTCTCCCGTTTTCGGATCGCCGGACTGGGCGAGGACAGGCGTCGCGACAGCGAGGGGCAGCAGAACGGCAGCGGCGATAAGGCGTCGGCGGAAGGTCATGATCTCTCTTCGGTTGGGCGCTGGTCCGGACGCTGCACCTGCTACCGGAATCGGCCGGTATCGCGGCAGGTTCCGGACAGGATAGCCGGCGCGGAGATTGCCAGAGTTCTAGGGTTTGTCCAGAGCGCCCACGCAACCTTGCCACCGCCGCCGGCATGAGGTCTTGATGGGGTTAATTCCGCGGGACGCCCGCGCCGGTTCAGGTTCCCGAATGCGACTGACTTCTGGTCCGTTTCCGATTTCCGCACTGGGCTTTTTCGGCTTGTCCCTCGCCATCATCCTCGGCTGGTGGGCGTGGCTGGGCGCCACCGTGGCGCTGCCGCCGTCGCCGCTGACGGCGGGCGAGAAGCTCCAGTGCGTGTCCTATGCGCCGTTCCGGGGTCGGCAGACGCCATGGATGGGGGTGGATGTCACGGCCGCGCAGATCGACGAGGACCTGTCGCGCCTCAAGAACGTGACGGACTGCATCCGGACCTATTCCATCGACCACGGCCTCGACCAGATTCCGGCTATCGCCGGCCGCCATGGGCTCAAGGTGATCCAGGGCCTGTGGCTGTCGAGCCGGCCCGACCTTAGCCGCATCCAGATCAACGGCGCGATCGATCTCGCCAGGCGCCATCCCGACATTATTCAGGCCATCGTGGTCGGCAACGAGGTGCTGCTGCGCGGCGAGATGTCCGCCGCGCAGCTTCTGGCGACCATCCGTGAGGTGAAGGCCGCCGTTCCGACCATGCCTGTCACCTATGCCGACGTGTGGGAGTTCTGGCTGCGCAACCGCGATCTCGCTGCGGCGGTGGATTTCGTCACCGTGCATATCCTGCCGTATTGGGAGGACGAGCCCATCGCGGTGGACAAGGCGGTGCCGCATCTCAATGACATCCGCAAGCGGGTGATCGCCGCCTTTCCGGGCAAGGACATTCTGATCGGCGAGACTGGATGGCCGAGCGCGGGCCGCATGCGCGAGGGCGCGCTGCCGTCGCCGGTCAATCAGGGCCGTTATATTTCCGAGGTTCTGGCGCTGGCGCGGGCGGAGAATTTCCGCGTCAACGTGATCGAGGCGTTTGACCAGCCCTGGAAGCGCGGGCAGGAGGGCACCGTCGGTGGCCATTGGGGGCTTTACGACGACCCCTCCCGCGAGCCGAAATTCAACTGGGGCGCGGGCGTTTCCGACCATCCCTATTGGCCGTGGCAGGCCGCCGGCGGCATCGTGCTCGCGCTGCTGGTGTTCGGGGCGGCGGCTTCGGCCGGTGCGCACCGCCGGGACGATCTGTCGGTCTGGGCGGGCGTCGGCGTGATCGCGACGGTCGCGGGCTGCCTTGCCGGCTGGGCGGTCGCTAAGGCGCCGCTGGAAAGCCTCGGGCTTGGCGGCTGGCTGCGCTCCGGCGCATGGGTCTTCGTCGCGCTGCTGGCGCCTCTGGCGGCCGGCGCGGCCATGACGCGGGGCGAGCGGCCTGCGAATTTTGCGCAGGTGCTCGCCGGCGCGGGCAGGATCGGCGTCTCTCCGCTCTCGCTGGCGCTCGGCGGGTTGCTGATCGCGCTGACGGCGCTGGCAGTGCATGCCGCCATGGGGCTGACATTCGATCCGCGCTACCGCGACTTTCCCTTCGCCGCCCTGACGGCGGCCGCGGTGCCGTTCATGGTGCTATCGCTGTTCGGGGAGAAGCAGGTCGGCATCCGGCCTCGCGCCGAAACCGTCGCCGCCGTCACGCTGGCGCTGGCCGCGCTCTATATCGTGTTCAACGAAAGCTTCGCGAACTGGACCTCGGTGTGGTTCTGCGCCGGGCTGGCGCTGGTCACGGGAATTCTTTTGCGGGTGCGCGCCGCGCCAGGCTGAGGATCAGCAGGGCGACGGCAAGGCCCGCCAGCCCGGCATTCTGCAACACCAGCCCGAAGCCGGCGGCGGCGAGGGCGATGACGCAGAACACGATGGACGGCCGCAGCAGGTTCAGCGCGGCCGCGGCCAGCGCGACCCAGCCGAACACGCTGTTGTTGTAGAGCACCACGACCAGCCGGAAGGTCCGGCACAGCCAGGTTTCGAGCCCGGCCTGGCAGGCCAGCGAAACCGGCGCATGCTCGATGGCAAGATAGCGCAGATAGATGGCATAGCCGACCGAGAGAAAGCCGACCGTCATCAGCAGATAGATCTGCCGGGGCGTCGGCTGAAACAGCGTGCGGGGAGAGGCGTCGGAGATGCCGGACGGGTTCAGTGTCATGCGCAGGATTCCGCCCCGTGGCGGCGGTGAAGTCAACCAGCGGCGGAGCCCGCCGGTTCGGTTCAGCGGCTGACGAGGCGCTGCCCCTCGTAGATCGTGGCCTGGCAACTGTCGCGGCCGCTGGCCATCAGCTCCGCGCACAGGCGTCCGGCGGCGGTGGCGTTGAGCAGCGGACCGGCGATGAGGCGGAACTCCGTGGTTTTGGCACGGGCATTCTCGACGATGCCGATGACCGGCCGCAAGCCTTGCAGCGCGCGGCCGTGGGTGCGCCGCGTCTCGTTCCAGAGGGTTCGCAGGCCGTCCATGGTCATCGCGCCGCCGAGGTCGATTCCGAATTGCGTGCCGCTGCGCGGGGCCTCTGCGGCCGCGGTTTCGCTCTCGCCGTGGTGCAGCCGGTGAACTGCCGGCGGCAGGCTGATGGCCTCGCGTACGAAGGGGACGGCCAGCACCATGGGGCGTGAAGCGGGCGGGGCCGGCGGCAGCGTTTCCGGCGGAGCCGTTTCGGGCATGGCCGGGGCCGGATCGGCGATGAGCGTCGACGTACTGCGCAGCGGGACGCGCGCTGCATCGGGCGGCCCAGGATCGGCAGGTGCAGGTGCGGAAGCGGCTGGTTCCGGCACCGCCTCCAGCGCCGCGACCCGGTGGTCCTGCCGCCGCACCGTGCCGGTGACGTCCGTCAACTGGCCGTCCAGTGTGTCGATGCGTTTCAGGAGCACATCGGCGGTGGCGGTCAGCGTCGCGAGCCGGCTTTCCAGCGCGCGGACTGTTTTCTCCGTTTCGGCAAGCTGTCCGACCGCGGCTGCGGCAGGCCGGGCCGGCTCGTGCGACGGGGCGGTAACGGGAAGCGGGCGCGCGGCAAACACCTTGCCGATCGCTGGAGCGGTGCCCGACCAATGGATCAGCAAGGCTGCGCCGCCGGCAATGACCGCCGCCAGCGCCCAGCCGAACACGGCACCGGCCCCGGACGGTTCTGCCGGCGTGTCGGGCGAGGTTGAGCGCAAGGAACGGGGCGCCATGCCGGCACGGCTTTCACGAATCAGAATTTCGACACATTAACAGACTTGTGGCAGAGCCGTGCTTTCAGGTCCGCCGGCGTTGCCGGACCTCCCGGGCAAGCCACCAACCGACGCGAGAACCTCCATGACGGACCGTACCTGCCTCGCCATCGTTCTCGCCGCCGGTGAGGGAACGCGCATGCGGTCCTCGCTGCCGAAGGTGATGCACCCGCTGGCCGGCGTGCCGATGCTCGCTCATGTGCTCGCCGCCGTGCGCGCGGCGGGCGCGGGGGATATCGCCGTTGTGGTCGGGCCGGACCACGCCGTGGTGGCGAAGGAGGCGAAGGCGCAGGTGCCGGACGCCGGCATCTTCACCCAGGCCGAGCGGCGCGGCACGGCTCATGCCGTGCTGGCCGCACGGGAGGCCATCGCGCGGGGCTATGACGATGTGCTGGTGATCTTCGGCGATACGCCGCTGATCCGCACCGAGACGCTTCTGAGCCTGCGCAAGGCGTTGGCGGACGGCGCCGGCCTCGCCGTGCTGGGCTTTCGCGCCGCCGATCCGAAAGGCTATGGCCGCCTGCTGATGGAGGGTGCGGATCTCGTCGCCATCCGCGAGGAACTCGACGCGACCGAGGCTGAAAAGGCGACGGACTTCTGCAACGGCGGGCTGATGGCGCTGTCCGGTAAGACCGCCCTCGCCATCCTTGACCGCATCGGCAACGACAACCGCAAGGGCGAGTTCTACCTCACCGATGCGGTGGCCGTTGCGCGCGGTCAAGGACTGCGCACGGTCGCCATCGAGACCGCCGAGGACGATATTCGCGGAATCAACGACAAGGCCCAGCTTGCCGAGGCGGAGGCCGTGCTCCAGCGCCGGCTGCGGCAGGCGGCTCTGGCCGCCGGTGTCACCATGACCGCGCCCGAGACGGTGTTCCTCGCCGCCGACACCGCCTTCGGCCGCGACGTCACCGTGGAGCCCTACGTGGTGTTCGGCTCGGGCGTCACGGTGGAGGATGGTGCGGTGATCCATTCCTTCTCGAACCTTGCCGGCGCTCATGTCGGCAAGGGCGCTTCGGTCGGCCCCTATGCCCGGCTGCGGCCCGGCGCGAAGCTGGGCGCGGGCGCGCGGGTCGGCAATTTCGTCGAGGTGAAGGCGGCCGAATTGGGCGCGGGGGCCAAGGCCAATCACCTAGCCTATATCGGCGACGGCACGGTGGGCGCGGGGGCCAATCTCGGCGCGGGCACCATTTTCTGCAACTATGACGGCGCGGCCAAGCACCTGACCACGGTGGGCGCAGGGGCCTTCGTCGGCTCCAATTCTGCGCTGGTCGCCCCGGTGACGATCGGGGCCGGGGCCTATGTCGCCTCCGGCTCGGTCATCACCGAAGACGTGCCGGCGGACGCGCTGGCGCTCGGCCGGGCCCGGCAAAGCGTTAAGGACGGCTGGGCCGCCCGCTTGCGCGAAAGGCGCGGCGGCGGCAAGAAGCCATCGTAGCAGCCGGCCATCCCGCCGGCTGCCCCGCCATCCCGACCGGGATGGTACTGAAATCCGCCTGAATGTCCCCGCAGGAAGGCGTTGGGGGGAAGCCGGCTCGCGGCCTCCCGCTGGATTGCGGACATCAGGGCGCGCGAGGCGGCGGAAGACAATATGTGTGGGATCGTTGGAATCCTCGGCCGTGAACCCGTTGCGGTTCAACTGGTCGATGCTTTGAAGCGGCTGGAATATCGCGGCTACGATTCCGCCGGCGTCGCGACGCTGGAGGGCGGCCGTCTGGCGCGCCGGCGCGCCGAGGGCAAGCTGCGCAACCTGGAAAACCGGCTGGCGAAGGAGCCGCTGAACGGCTGCTCCGGCATCGGCCACACCCGCTGGGCCACCCATGGCCGGCCGACCGAGGCCAACGCCCATCCCCATGCGGCGGCGCGGGTGGCTGTCGTGCATAACGGCATCATCGAGAATTTCAGCGAATTGCGGGAAGAGCTGAAGGGCAGCGGGGCGACATTCACGTCCGAGACCGACACGGAGGTCATTGCCCATCTCGTCGCCCGCGAGATGAAGGCGGGGCGCAGCCCTGCGGAGGCGGTGCAGGCCACGCTGCCGCAACTGCGCGGCGCTTTCGCGCTGGGCTTCCTGTTCGAAGGCGAGGAAGACCTCATCATCGGCGCACGCAAGGGCTCGCCGCTCGCCATCGGCTATGGCGACGGCGAGATGTATCTCGGCTCCGACGCCATCGCGCTGGCCCCCTTCACGGACGTCATCAGCTATCTCGATGATGGCGACTGGGCGGTGCTGACCCGCACCGGCGCGGAAATCCGCGCCGAGGACGGCACGGTCATCGAACGGCCGGTGATCAGGTCCCAGGCGTCCGCCTTCCTCGTGGACAAGGGCAACCACCGCCACTTCATGGCCAAGGAAATCCACGAGCAGCCCGAGGTCGTCGGCCATACGCTCGCGCATTATCTCGACATGGCGAACGAGCGCGTTCTGCTGCCGGCCGACCTGCCGTTCGATTTCAGGACCGTGGAGCGGGTCTCCATCGCCGCCTGCGGCACGGCTTACTATGCCGGCCTGATCGCCAAATACTGGTTCGAACGCTTCGCCCGCCTGCCGGTGGAGATCGACGTCGCATCCGAATTCCGCTACCGCGAGGCGCCGGCGCGCAAGGGCGACCTTGCGATCTTCGTGTCCCAGTCCGGCGAGACGGCGGATACGCTGGCGACGCTCCGTTATGCCAGGGAGCAGGGACAGCACATTCTCTCCGTGGTGAATGTGCCGACCTCGACCATCGCCCGCGAAAGCGATGTCGTGATGCCGACGCTGGCCGGGCCGGAGATCGGCGTCGCCTCCACCAAAGCCTTCACCTGCCAGCTTGCCACGCTGGTCTGCCTCGCCGTGGCGGCGGGCCGGGTGCGGGGCGTCCTGTCCGAGGAGGACGAGCGCAAACTCGTCCATGCGCTGATCGAGACGCCGCGCCATATGGCGGAGGCGCTGAAGCTCGAACCGCAGATCGAGCACCTCGCCCGTGATCTCTCCAAGAGCCGCGACGTGCTCTATCTCGGCCGTTCCACCAGCTATCCGCTGGCGCTGGAAGGCGCGCTCAAGCTCAAGGAAATCTCCTATATCCATGCGGAAGGCTATGCCGCCGGCGAACTCAAGCACGGTCCCATCGCGCTGATCGACGAGAGCATGCCGGTCATCGTCATCGCGCCGTTTGACCGCATCTTCGAGAAGACCGTGTCCAACATGCAGGAAGTCGCCGCGCGGGGCGGGCGGATCATCCTCATCACCGACGCGAAGGGGGCGGCCGCGGCGGAGATCGATTCCGTGCTGACGCTGACGCTTCCTGAAATGCCCTCGACGGTGACGCCGCTGGTTTATGCTGTGCCCGTGCAGCTTCTTGCCTATCACACGGCTGTCGTGATGGGGACCGATGTTGACCAGCCACGCAATCTCGCCAAGTCGGTCACGGTGGAATAGCCGGGAAACCGGCGCGGTGCAGATGGCGCAAACGCCGCCTCAGGACGTTTCGCGGCATGCGGCTCGGTTTTCTTTGAGCGGATGGTTCTTCAATGGCTGACGACGACAAAAGCGAACTTCGCTCCGTGGGCGCGGACCCGCTCGCGAGCGTTGAAAATCTCGAACCCAAGGCGGCCGAGCCTCAGGGCGTGATGAGCCGTATCCGCAATTATTTCCTCACCGGTCTGATCGTCGCGGGCCCGGTCGCCATCACGGCCTATCTGGTCTGGGCCTTCGTCACCTGGGTGGACGATCTGGTGCGGCCGCTTCTGCCGCTGCCCTACCGGCCGGAAAGCTATCTGCCGGTCAGCATTCCCGGCACGGGCCTTATCATCTCCTTTGTCGTGCTGACGCTGCTCGGCTTTCTCACGGCCAATCTCGTCGGCCGCTCGCTGGTTGAACTCGGCGAGATGATCCTCGACCGGATGCCGATCGTGCGGCCGATCTACAAGGGCCTGAAGCAGATTTTCGAGACGCTGTTCTCCAAGTCCGGCACCAGCTTCCGGCGTGTCGGCCTGGTCGAGTTTCCCGGGCCCGGCATGTGGACGCTGGTTTTCATCTCGCAGCCGCCGAGCGCGGAGATCGCGGCGCGTCTGCCGTCCGAGGATGACTATCATTCGGTATTCCTGCCCTGCACCCCCAACCCGACGACCGGGTTCTATTTCTTCGTGCGCAAGAGCGAGTTGATCGAGATCGACATCAACACGGAAGCCGCCGCCACGCTGATCATGTCCGCCGGCATGGTGCAGCCCGGCGCGAAGGACCAGAAGAACCTGTCCGCGCTTGCGGAGGCGGCGCGCGCCGCGCGCTCCGCAGCGCTGATGCGCGGGGCAGGGGGCGGCAAATAGGGTTCCCGTCCCGGTTGGGCGACGCGAAGCCAGCGTCGCTGCCATATGGTCTGCGGCGGCTCTCCGCTCCGGGATTGTCACGAACCGGTGATCGCGCTGTCGTGATCGGATGTCCCGCTTCTCCGTCCCGGTGGGCACCATCCGATACTGACAAGGCGGCGCTGCGCCTATAGGATTTGGGGATTGGTCCGCCCGTCGGACGCGATGTTTTGCGCATCAGTGGAGGAAGAACGTATGAATCTGCCGCAGTCGCTCCCGCGGGCCGTTGCCGCGACGTGTTTTGCGACATTGCTCAGCGCGGGGCTGGCCGGAGCTCCCGCCTTTGCGCAACCGGCACCGGCCGCCAAGGTTGAATCGCCGGCGGCGAAGGAATCGGAGGAATTCAAGCCGCAGGTCGGCCAGCGCGGCAAGGACGTGATCTGGGTGCCGACACCGCAGGCGCTGGTGGACCGGATGCTCGACATGGCCAGGGTCACGGTCGATGACTTCGTGATCGACCTTGGTTCGGGCGATGGCCGCACCGTGATCACCGCCGCCAAGCGCGGCGTGAAGGCCATGGGCATCGAATACAATCCCGACATGGTCGAACTGTCCACGCGCAACGCCGCGAAGGAAGGCGTCAGCGACAAGGCGTCCTTCGTGAAGGCGGACCTGTTCGAGACTGACTTCTCCCAGGCTAGCGTCATCACGATGTTCCTGCTGTCGGACATCAACCTGCGCCTGCGCCCGAAGATTCTCGATATGAAGCCGGGCACGCGCATCGTCTCCAACACTTTCGACATGGGGGACTGGAAGTCCGACGACATGGTGCAGGCGCGCGAGGGCTGCACATCCTACTGCCGGGCTTATTTCTGGATCGTTCCGGCCAAGGTGGAAGGCAACTGGAAGATCCCCGATGGCGAATTGTCTCTTGAGCAGAGCTATCAGTTCGTCACCGGCACGCTGAAGGCCGGCGGCAAGAGCTTGCCGGTGGAAGGCAGGCTGCGCGGCGACCAGTTCACCTTCAAGGCCGGCGAGACCGAATATACCGGCACCGTGAGCGGCGACACCATCGAGGGTGTGAGCAAGACGGTCGTTCCGGAGAACAAGTGGCAGGCAACCCGCGCCAAGTAACAGCGTGTCTGGCTGAAAATTTGAAGGGCGGGGCTTCGGCTCCGCCCTTTTCACTACCGGATGTCGGAGATTATCCGGCCCGGATCAGGCGGATCGCCTCGTCGCGCTCGAAGATATAGAGCAGGGTGCGCAGGGCTTCCCCGCGCGGCGATGTCAGGGTGGGATCGGCATTGAGCGCCAGCGCGGCGTCGTCCCGCGCCGTGCCCAGCATGCGGCCATGCACTTCAAGCCGCGCGACCTTGAAGCCCGGCAGGCCGCTCTGGCGCGTGCCGAGCACGTCGCCTTCGCCGCGCAGGCGCAGGTCCTCCTCCGCGATGTGGAAGCCGTCCTCGGTCTCGCGCATGATGGCGAGGCGCGCCTTGGCGGTCTCGCCCAGCGGCCCGCGATAGAGCAGGATGCAGCTCGACTGTTCCGCGCCGCGGCCGATGCGTCCGCGCAACTGGTGAAGCTGCGAAAGGCCGAACCGCTCGGCATGTTCGATGACCATGACGGTGGCTTCCGGCACGTTGACGCCAACTTCGATCACCGTCGTCGCGACCAGCAGCCGCGTTTCGCCGGCGGCGAAGCGGGCCATGGCGGCGTCCTTGTCCGCGCCCTTCATGCGGCCATGGACGAGATCGACCGTGTCGCCGAAGCGGGCCTTGAGGTCGGCATGGCGGTCCGCGGCGGCGGCAAGGTCCGGCGTCTCGGATTCCTCCACCAGCGGGCAGACCCAATAGACCCGCTGGCCGGCGGCAAGCGCGCGGCCGATGCCGGCGATGACGTCCTCCATGCGCGCCTGCGAGACCGTGCGCGTGTCGATGGGCTTGCGGCCGGCGGGCTTCTCGCGCAGCTCGGAAATGTCCATGTCGCCAAAATAGGTCAGCACCAGCGTGCGCGGGATCGGCGTCGCGGTCATCACCAGCATGTCCACGGCCTCGCCCTTCTGCGACAGCGCGAGGCGCTGATGCACGCCGAAGCGATGCTGCTCGTCGATGATGGCGAGGCCGAGATCGTGAAAGCCGACATCGTGCTGGAACACCGCATGGGTGCCGATGAGAAGCTGGACGGTGCCGAGCGCCAGCCTGTCCAGCAGCGCCTTGCGCTCCTTGCCGCGCTCGCGCCCGGTGAGGATCGCAACCTCGATGCCGGCGGCCTCCGCCAGCGGCGCGATGGTGTGCAGATGCTGGCGCGCGAGGATTTCCGTGGGCGCCATCAGCGCCGCCTGTCGCCCGGCCTCGATCACGCTCGCGGCCGCGAGCAGCGCCACCACGGTCTTGCCGGAGCCGACGTCGCCCTGCACCAGCCGCAGCATCCGTTCGGGTTTGGACAGGTCCTCCACGATCTCGGCCACAGCGTGGCCCTGCGACGGTGTGAGGGTGAACGGCAGGGCTTCGATCAGCCTGCGGCGGAGCTGGCCGGTGCCGGCATGTTCGCGCCCGGCAGGCTTGCGCTGATGCGCGCGCATCAGGGCGAGCGCGAGCTGGCTCGCCAGCAATTCGTCATAAGCAAGACGCGACCAGGCTGGCCCATCCATGGCGTGGCTCGCCGGGTCCGGCGGGCGGTGCATCACCCGCAGCGCCTCCGCGAAAGCGGGGAAGCGCTCGCGGGCGGCCCAGGCCGGGTCCTGCCATTCCGGTAGCTCCGGCAGCCGCGCCAGCGCGAGGTCTGCCGCCTTGCGCACGGCGCCGAGCGCCAGACCCTCCGTCAGCGGATAGACCGGCTCGACCAGCGGCAGTTTGGCGAAGCCCTCGTCGTCCACCACCCGGTCGGGATGGACCATCTGCAACATACCGTCATAGAGCGCGGCGGTGCCGGAGACATGCCGCCGCTCGCCCGGCGGCAGCAGGCGCATCAGATAATCCGGCCGGGGCTTGAAGAAGGCCAGGGTCATCTCACCGGTGTCGTCGAACACCTCCACGCGATAGGGCGCGCGGGAGCGCGGCGGGGTCGGCCGGTGCCGGCCGACCGTCACCGTGACGGTGACGACCGCGCCGGGCGTGACATCGGCGAGCTGCGGCCGCGCCCGGCGGTCGATCACGCCGGTCGGCAGATGCAGCAGCAGATCGAGGATGCGCGGCGGCGCGCCGTCCGCGCGGCCGAGCAGGCGGGCGAACAGCTTTTCCTGTTTCGGACCGACGCCGGCGAGGCTGGTCAATTCGGCAAAGAGGGGATCGAGCAGGGACGGGCGCAAACGGATCGGCTTTCGGCGGCTGACAAGGCGGGCGGGGCGCACTATATCAGGCCCGCCCGGCCTGTCCGGGCTTTTGGCGTTGAGCGGGCGGAACTCCGCCTTGGGCGAAGGCACGGGACCATGACCGGAATGAGACGATCGAGCGCGGGGCTGGATGAGCGCCGCCGCAAGCTGCTGTTCCGCGCCTGGCATCGCGGCATCCGCGAGATGGACCTCGTGATGGGCCGCTTCGCGGACGCCGAGATCGGCGACCTGTCCGACGCCGAGCTCGACGTGTTCGAGCAGCTCATCGAATTGCCCGATCCGGATCTGCTCGCCTGGGTCACGGGCGCGCGGCCGGTGCCGGCCGAATACGACACCGTCCTGTTCCGCCGGATGCGGGACAGTCACCGGCCCGAGGGGCTGTGATGGCGGGGAAATCCTTCGGAAAATCCCCCGCCGGGGCGCTGGCTACCGGCCGCGTCGTGACCCTGGCCGGGGTGGCCGATGGCGCTGAAGGGCTCGTTGCCGGCGATCTCGCCCGCACCATCGCCGCGCAGGCGGACGCGGCGGCGACCACGCTGCTGGTGATCTGCCGGGATGGCCCGCGCATGGCGCAGCTTGCCCGCGCGCTCGCCTTCTTCGCGCCGGATGTGGAGATGCACGAATTTCCGGCCTGGGATTGCCAGCCTTACGACCGTGTTTCGCCCCATGCCGCCATCGTCGCCCAGCGGATGACGGCGCTGTCGCGGCTCGCGCGGCTCAAGGGCCGCGAGAAGCCGTCCGTGCTGCTGACCACCGTGAACGCCGTGGCCCAGCGCGTGCCGGCCCGCGCACTGGTGGAGAAACAGTCGCTCTCCGCCGCGCCGGGTAACCGGCTCGACATGGAGAGCATCATCGGCTGGCTGGAGTTGAACGGCTATCTGCGCGCCTCCACGGTGCGCGAACCGGGCGACTATGCCGTGCGTGGCGGCATTCTCGATCTGTTTCCGCCGGGCATGGACGAGCCGGTGCGGTTCGACTTTTTCGGCGACACGCTGGAGTCGATCCGCTCGTTCGATCCGGAGACTCAGCGCACCCGCAGCCAGTTGCGCGGGCTTGATCTCGTGCCGGTCGCGGAGTTTCAACTGACGACGGAGACGATCCGCAAATTCCGCACCAGCTATGTCGAAGCCTTCGGCGCGCCGACGCCGGCCGATACGCTCTATCACACGGTGAGCGAGGGCCGCCGCAGCCCCGGCATGGAGCACTGGCTGCCGCTGTTCCACGACCGGCTGGACACGCTGTTCGACTATCTGCCGGATACGCCGGTGGTGCTGGAGCATCTGGCGGCCGACGCGCTGGCCGAACGCTTCAGGCAGATCGCGGATTATTACGAGGCCCGGAAGACCCCGCTGGATGCCGGCGCGGGCGGCGCGCCTTATCATCCGCTGCCGCCGGACCGGCTTTATCTCACGGAGGAGGAGTGGTCCGGCATTCTCGGCAAGCGCCGGGCCGCGCGGCTGTCGCCCTTCAGCGAGCCGGAGAGCGACGGCGCGGTGATCGACATCGGTATTCGGCAGGGCCGCAACTTTGCGCCGGAGCGCGCCGCCGGCGGCAACGTGTTCGAGGCCGTGGCGGCCCATGTCGCGGAGCTTCAGCAGCAGCGCATGAAGGTGACCATCGCGCTGTGGAGCGACGGCTCGCGCGAGCGCATGCGCCATGTGTTGGCCGACCACAAGCTGGCGAATCTCAACGACATCGGCACATGGCGCGAGCGGCAGGCGATGCCGCGGCCGGAAATCGCGCTCGCGGTCGTCGGCATCGAGAGCGGCTTTGCGACCGACGAGATGGCCGTGCTCACGGAGCAGGACATTCTTGGCGACCGCTTGGTGCGCACGCGCCGCGCCTCGCGCAAGGCGGAGAATTTCATCGCGGAGGTGACGAGCCTTTCGACCGGCGATCTCGTCGTGCATGTGGATCACGGCATCGGCCGCTTCGTCGGCTTGCAGGCGATCGAGGTCTCCGGCGCGCCGCACGACTGCCTCGAAATTCGCTATGCCGGCGACACCAAGCTCTATCTGCCGGTGGAGAATATCGAGCTGCTGTCGCGCTACGGCTCCGAGGATATGGAGGTTGAACTCGACCGCCTCGGTGGCAGCGGCTGGCAGGCCCGCAAGGCGAAGATGAAGAATCGCATCCGCGAGATCGCGGGTGAACTCATCAAGATCGCGGCGGAGCGGCAGTTGCGCG
Organism: Xanthobacteraceae bacterium; assembly: GCA_035556495.1. Classification (GTDB taxonomy): domain Bacteria; phylum Pseudomonadota; class Alphaproteobacteria; order Rhizobiales; family Xanthobacteraceae; genus CANKHJ01. Next base: position 18,608 of record DATMEW010000032.1, read on the forward strand.
AGGCGCCGCGCTTCGAGATCGGCCATGGCGCCTATGACGAATTCGCCGCCGGCTTCCCGCATCAGGAGACCGAGGACCAGCAAGCCGCCATCGACGCGACGCTGGACGACCTCGCCGCCGGCCGGCCGATGGACCGGCTGATCTGCGGCGATGTCGGCTTCGGCAAGACGGAAGTGGCGCTGCGAGCCGCCTTCGACGCGGTGATGGCCGGCAAGCAGGTCGCGGTGGTGGTGCCGACGACGCTGTTGGCGCGCCAGCATGCGAAGAATTTCACCGAGCGTTTCAAGCCGTTCCCGGTGAAAGTCGCGCAAGCCTCGCGCCTCGTCAGCGCGGCCGACCTGAAAGCCACCAAGGCCGGCCTCACGGACGGCACGGTGGATATCGTCATCGGCACTCATGTGCTGCTCGGCAAGGCCATCAAGTTCAAGGACCTCGGCCTGCTCATCATCGACGAGGAGCAGCATTTCGGCGTCTCCCACAAGGAGAAGCTGAAGCAGCTCCGCGCCGAGGTCCATGTGCTGACGCTGACCGCGACGCCGATCCCGCGCACGCTGCAACTTGCGCTCACCGGCGTGCGCGAACTCTCCATCATCGCCTCGCCGCCGGTGGACCGGCTCGCGGTGCGCACTTTTGTCTCGCCGTTCGACCCGATGATCGTGCGCGAGGCTTTGCTGCGCGAGCGCTATCGCGGCGGGCAGGCTTTCTATGTCGTGCCGCGCATCGAGGACCTCGCCGGCCGCAAGGAATTTCTCGACAAGCACGTGCCGGAAATGCGCGTCGCCGTTGCCCATGGCCAGATGCCGGCGGGCGTGCTGGAGGACCTCATGTCCGCCTTCTACGAAGGCAAGTATGACGTGCTGCTGTCCACCACCATCGTGGAATCCGGTCTCGACATTCCGAATGCCAACACGCTGATCGTGCATCGCGCGGACCGCTTCGGCCTTGCGCAGCTTTATCAGTTGCGGGGGCGCGTCGGCCGCTCCAAGGCGCGGGCCTATGCGCTGTTCACACTGCCGGCGGAGCACAAGATCACGCCGCAGGCGGAGCGGCGGCTCAAGGTGCTGCAATCTCTCGATACGCTGGGGGCGGGCTTCCAACTCGCATCCCACGACCTCGACATCCGCGGCGCGGGCAACCTCTTGGGCGACGAGCAGTCCGGCCATATCAAGGAAGTCGGTTTCGAGCTGTATCAGCAGATGCTGGAGGAAGCCGTCGCGGCGCTGAAATCCGGCATCGCCGAGCCGGTGGCGGACCGCTGGTCGCCGCAGATCACCATCGGCACGCCGGTGCTGATTCCGGATGAGTATGTGGCGGACCTGTCGGTGCGGCTCGCGCTCTATCGCCGCCTGTCCGATCTCGACGACGAACGCGAGATCGAAGGCTTCGGCGCGGAACTGGTGGACCGCTTCGGCAAGCTGCCGCAAGAGGTCGAACACCTGCTCAAGGTCGTGACCATCAAGAGCCTGTGCCGCCGCGCCAATGTCGAGAAGGTCGATGCCGGGCCGAAGGGCGCAGTGCTGTCGTTCCGCGACAATGCCTTCGCCAATCCGGACGGGTTGGTGGCGTATATCCGCGAACAGGGGCCTTACGCCAGGGTGCGTCCGGACATGAAGGTCGTCATTCTCGATGAATGGGACGAGCCGAAGGACCGCCTCAGCGGCACCATGGCGATCCTGCGCCGGCTTGCCGCCATCGCGGAGAAGACGTCGAAGGCGGCGTGATCGATGCCGTCAGGCTGAAATGAAAATGCCCGGCATCGTGCCGGGCATTTTTTGTTTCTCGGTTTTGTCGAAGGCGATCACACGTAGATCGACTTCATCTGCCCTTCCGGATAGCGCGCGCCGGCGGAGACGCCGGGCGGGAAGGCATCGGACAAAGTCTTGAGGTCGTCGGCGGAAAGCGTCACGGCCAGTGCGCCGAGATTTTCCTCGAAGCGTTCGATGCGCCGCGTGCCGGGGATCGGCACGATGTCGTCGCCCTGGGCCAGGACCCAGGCGAGGGCGATCTGCGCCGGCGTGCAGCCCTTCTGCTGCGCCATGGCCTCCAGCGGGCTCACGGCCTTGAGGTTGTGCGCGAAATTCTCGCCCTTGAAGCGGGGATGGTCGGCGCGGCGGTCGTTCATCACTTCGTCGGCGCTCTTCAGCGTGCCGGTGAGGAAGGAGCGGCCGAGCGGCGCATAGGCGACATAGCCGATGCCGAGTTCGCGCATGGTGACGAGGGATTCCTCGGCGTCCTTGCGGTACATCAGCGAATATTCGCTCTCCACCGCCGTGATGGGATGGGTGGCGTGGGCGCGGCGGATGCTCTCCGGGCTCGGCTCGGACAGGCCGAGATAGCGGACCTTGCCGTCCTTCACGAGCTTCGCCATCGCGCCGACGGTTTCCTCGATCGGCACTTTCGGATCGACGCGATGCTGGAAGTAAAGGTCGATGGTGTCGACGCCGAGGCGCTTCAGGCTCGCCTCGCAGGCGCTGGCGACATATTCCGGGCGGCCGTCGATGCCGGGGCCGGAGGGGCCGAACAGCTGGCTGAATTTGGAGGCGAGGAACACCTTGTCGCGGCGGTCCCTGATGGCGCGGCCGACGAGCTGCTCGTTATGGCCGGCGCCATAGACATCGGCGGTGTCGAGGAAATTCACGCCGCGGTCGAGGGCATGGTGGATCAGCTTGATGCCGTCCTCGTCGGAGGATGCGCCATAGATGCCGGAGAGCGACATCATGCCGGCGCCGATGGCGGACACCTCCGGGCCGTTGCGGCCGAGCCGGCGTTTCGGAATGACGGATGTTGCGGCCATCGAGGACCTCCCTGCAAGGTTGGGGATGCGGAAACGGGAAATGCTTACGCTGCGCTGCCGCGCCCCTGTGCGACCTGCCGGATCGCGTCGGCCAGCACGGCCGGCTCCTGCGCGCCGGACAGCGCATAGGCGCCGCCGAGGATGAAGGTCGGCACGCCCTGGATGCCGGCGTCGCGGGCATTCTCGGCGGCGGCGGAGACGCGGGCGAGATCGGTGTCGGTCGCAAGCAGGTGACGCACCTTATCGGCATCGAGGCCGACCTGCGCGGCGGCATTCACCAGCACGTCGCGGTCGGTCAGGTCCGCGCCTTCGGAGAAATAGAGTTCCATCAGCCGCTGCTTCATCTCGGCAGCCTTGCCGATGGCGGAAGCCCACAGGATCAGCCGGTGACAGTCCGTCGTGTTGGGCTGGCGGGCGTCGTTGGTCAGGGCATAGACCAGCCCTTCCTCGGCGGCGATGGCCGCAACGCGCTGGGCCATGGACTTGTACTGTTCTACCGAGCCGAATTTGGCGGTCAGATAGTCGGTCCGGGTCATGCCTTCGGCCGGCACCCAGGGATTGAGGAAATACGGGTGGAACCGCACCTCCACCGGAATCTCGGGAACGAGCGCCAGCGCCTTCTCAAGCCGGCGTTTTCCGATGAAACACCACGGGCAGACGACATCGGACACGACATCGATGGTCAGCGGCGTGGTGGTGGCGGTTTCCGGCTCGGTCATGCGGCGCTCCGTTGCGGAAGGCCAGTATAGCCGTTTCCGCCGACGCGAACACCGCCAGCCGAACCGATTCGACAGAGCAATTCGGGACTATTCGGCGGCGGCGGCCATCGGCAGGGCGGAGATGCGCGTCATCATCGTCTCGACCGTATCGGTCGGCTTCAGGGTCGCCAGCGTCACGGTCGGCGCGATCTCGCGGCGGCGGCCGCCGGGAATGACGACATTCTGGCGCAGCGTCGCCGCGAGACGGCGCGCGACCACATGGGCGGCGCGCAGGTCCGTGTTGGTGAAGGCGACCAGCATCGCGCCGTCCGCATCCTGACAGGCGGTATCCACGTCGCGCACCAGCCGGCTCAGAAGCCGCGCGGCGTCGAGAGCGGAGCGCGGGCCGATCATGCTGCCGAAGGTGATGCGCGCCACCGAAAGGCTGCCGCCGCAGTCGGCGGCCTCGGCCGCGATCCGGTCGAGTTCCTGCCAGAAGGCGTCCCGCCGGCGCAGGCCGGTGCTGGGATCGACGAGCCCTTCGGCATCGAGGGATTTCAGCAGCCGCTTGAGCTGCGCCTCGAAAGCTTGCAGCCGCACATAAGGCAGCAGGTGGCGAACGAGATGAAGCGGGTCTTCGTCGAGGCGGATCAGGTTCGGCAGGGCGTCGTCCACGGGGCCGGCCGAACCTTTGCCATGGACGGCGATGGGCATGTCGCGGAAGCGCGCATCCTCGGAGAGGGCGATCAGCAGCGCCTCGACAATGCGTGCGCTGAAGCCGTCGCCGATGACGATGCCGTCGAGGTCGCGGGTGTTGAGGCTCTGGGCGGCGGCCTCGATGCTCAGCGCGCCGACGACATTGACCCGCTCGCCGACAGCGACGGCCAGCGCCGGATAGGTCCGTCCGCGGCCGATGCAAAGCACGGCTGCGTCGTCCATCATCTCGTCGCCCCAGATGTCGGGCGCGGCCGGCGGCGCGTGTCCGGCGGCCTCGGCCCGGCGCATCACGGCGGCGTGAAGAGCGCGCACGCGCAGCGCGGCGCGGATGCGGCCGACGATGCGTTCGGCCGGCTCCGTGGCGTCCACCGGCAGGGTGCCGGGAAGAAAGGTCTCATCGTCGCCGGTGGTGCGGGCGAAAATCGGCAGGAACGGAGCGACTCCATAGCGCGCTCCGGCGTCCAGCACGTCGGCGATGATACCCACATCGAGGCCGGCCGGGGCGGGACTGGCGATGGCGAGCGCTGCGGGGCCGATTTCCGCGACGGCTGCGGTCGTATCGCGCCAACTGGCCTCGATGATGGGGAAGGCTCCGGCATCGCTCAGAACGTCGATCAGGGCCCCGGCCGGTTCTTCGGCGACGACGACCATTGGACCCAGCACGGACATGGGGAAAATACGCTCACTGACGCGGAACAAAGGTGCGGCATGATGCGCGCGCGCCGTTAATACGAGGTCAACGGCAAGATGCGTCAGGATTGCCGGTCAGTCCGCCAGTGCGGCGAGGATCAGCGGGTCCTCGCCGGCGTCCGCAAGCGCCCGGAGCGCCGCCGGCCGGTCCGCCGTTTCGAGCGCCAGCCGGTGGCCGAGCAGGCCGTCCGGCAGCGCCAGCAGCGCCGTGCCCGGGGCCGTGGCGGCGACACGCTGCGCCGCGTCGGCGACGCGGCAACGGTGTCCGCCGATGGTGGCGAGCCCCGCCGGCGGGCCGGTCAGGATCATCGCGCCGGAACCGTCGCGCCCGCAGGGATAGCCGGTGTCGACGAAACCGTTGGGGCGGATGTCGAGGGCGCTTTTCAGGCCGGGCAGGCCGCCGGGTCTGAACGAGGCGACCGGCACCATGGGGCCGCGCAATGTCAGGGTGCGGTTGATGCTCGGCATCAGTTCGATGACCGGCGTAGCCTCGCTCTTGCGCTGGCGGGGCGCGGTGACGAGACCGAAGGGGATACCGGGCGGCAGCCCGTCCGGACCGCGCCGGCCGGCGACGAGCCCGATTTCGCCGAATATCTGAACGTCCACCAGCGCCCCGGAGAAGCCTGCTAAGGCACCCTCCCTCGGCAGGCGCTCCGGGGCCTGCCATGCCGCGATAGCGGCTCTGATGCCGCTCTCTGAGGCCAGAAAAGGCGCTCCAGCGAGCAGGTGCGCCGCCGGGCCGGGCAGGGTGAGAAGGAAGGGCCGCTCGGTGTCGCATTGCTCCTCGAAGGCGTCCGGCGCGAAGCCGTGATGCAGCACCAGCGTGCCGCCGCCGAGCAGCCAGGGCATCAGGCCGGTCGCCAGTCCGCCGAAGGAAGTGGCCGGCAGGGTGGTCAGATGCGTGGCGGCCGGCTGCACCGGACATTCCAGCATCACGGCGAGGCCGCCGGCGATCAGTTCCGCATGGTTGCGGGCGACCGGCACGATGCCGTGTTTTCCTGTCTCCCATGTGATGATGGCGACATGGGCAGCCGCGCCGTCCCGCTCCGGAAAGGGTCCCGCGAGGATAGCCGCGTCCAGAGGCACCATGCCGTCCGGCAGGGCGGGTCCGTCGCGCCGGATGGCGCAGACATGGCGGATCGTGAACACCTGACCCGCGAGCGCCAGCGCCTCCATCCCCTGATCGGCATCGCCGACCCGCGCGCAGGAGATCAGCGCCTTGGCCCCGACCCGGGACAGCGCCTCCGCCGCCGCGCTCCGCCCGAACAGTAGCGGCACCGGCGCGGCGATCAGCCCGGCCCGCAGCACGGCCAGAATGGCGATGACGCTGTCGGTGACATTGGGGAGTGCGATGGCGACGATGTCGTCGGCCTGCAAATGCAGGTCCGTCAGCGCGGCGGCGATCCCGTCGATCGCGGCATCGGCTTCCCGATAGGTGAGACGCTGGGGGGACCGGCCGTCGATCGCGAACCGGTTCGGCGGGTCGGCAAGGGCGATGGCGGTCGGCCGGGCGGCGGCCGCGCGACGGAACAGGGCGTCGAGCGTCGGGCCGTCGCCCTGACGGGCCGCCATGCCGGGTCTGGTTTCGGGGGAGAGAATCATTCCGCCGTCATTTCACACCAGCGGGCCTGCGCCACCAACTCTCCGGCAGATAGCCGGACAGCGGCGTGCGGTCCGGCCGGGCAAGATGGGTCCAGCGCGCGACCCATTGCCCCGGCGCATAGAACAGCGGCACGACATAGAATCCCGAGATCAGCACCCGGTCCAGCGCGCGGACGGCCGAGACCAGTTCCTGCCGGTCACGCGCGGCGAGCACGGCCGCGATCATCGCGTCGGCGGCCGGATTCGCCATCCCCATGTAATTGCGCGTGCCGTCCTGTCCGGCCGCGGCAGAGCCCCAATAGAAGCTCTGCTCGTTGCCCGGCGACAGCGACTGGTCCCAGCGGTTCTGGATCATGTCGAAATCATAGGCGAGGCGGCGGCGGTCGAACTGCACCGCATCGACGCTGCGGATTTTCATCGCGATGCCGGCCCGGCGCAGGTCGCGGGCGAACAGCATGGCGAGCCGCTCGTCCTCGCGTGTCGCCACCAGAAACTCAAAGGTGAAGGGCTGGCCCGTTGCGCGCGAGACGAGGCGGTTGTTTCGAAGCTCGAAGCCGGCGTTCTCCAGCAGCGCGAGCGCCTGGCCCAGATTGTCGCGGTCGCGGCCGGACCCGTCGCTGACCGGCGGCGACCATGTGCCCTCCATCACGTCCGCACGGACCGCATCGGGAAACGGCGCGAGCAGCGCCCGTTCCGCCGCGTCCGCCGGACGGCCATGGGAGGAGAGTTCGGAGGCTTCGAAATAGCTGCCGAGCCGGCGATAGCGGCCGAAGAACAGGCTGCGGTTCGCCCACTCGAAATCGAACAGCAGGGTGATGGCCTCACGCACGCGGATGTCTGCGAAGATCGGCCGGCGGGTGTTG
>DATMEW010000033.1:0-23335 GCA_035556495.1 Xanthobacteraceae bacterium
CGAGGTGGCGCTGTCGAATCTCCACCGCCAGGTGCTGCATGGCACCGGCGATATCGGCACGTCGAAACTCGACAGCGCCGCCGCGGCGCTGGACCGGCTCAATCCGCATGTGACCCTGGTGCCGCACAGCCTGCGCCTGACCGCGGAGAATGCCGGCGATCTCGTTGCGGCTTATGACGTCGTGGCGGACGGCTCCGACAATTTCGCCACCCGCTATGCGCTGGCCGATGCCTGCGAGGCCCATCGCAAGCCGCTGGTGACGGCGGCGCTCGGCCGCTTCGACGCCTCGCTCACGACGCTCAAGCCCTGGGTCACGCTGCCGGACGGAGCGCCCGCGCCGGGCTATCGCGACCTGTTCCCGGAGCCGCCGGCGGAGGGCACGGTGCCGACCTGCGCAGAGGCCGGCATTCTCGGCGCGCTGGCGGGGGTGATGGGCACGCTGATGGCGATGGAGGTGCTGAAGGAAATCCTCGGCATCGGCGAGGGCATGGCGGGCCGGCTGCTGCTCTATGATGGCTTGCGCTGCCGCTTCGAGGAACTCGCCTACCGGCGCTGAGCGCGCTCGTGCAGCAGCGCGTGGCGGCAGGTGAGAGCAGCCAGCAACACGTCCCACAGGATCAAGGCCCGGCGGGCCGGGCCTTGCTTGACGAGTCGGATCACCGGCCGGTCACGCCCGCCGGTCGATATCCCGCAGCACTTCAAGATTGCGCTCCCGGATCATGCCGGGGATCAGCAGCGCGTCGAGCAGCCACCACAGGCCCCAGATCGCCAGCGGAATATAGCCGATGAAGATGATCGTGGTGGCCCAGCCGACGGCATGGAGCAGCGCCTGGATGACGGCGGAGACCGGCTTGCCGGCGTAGAAGCGATGGCCGGCCACGAACCAGAGGAAAAACCACAGCAGATAGGCCACGAGCAGAGATTTGCTGCGTGCGTCGTATTCCATCGCGGCGCGCTGGTTGTCGGTATAGGTCATCGAATCTCCCTCCGGCCGGGAGGGTCCATGGCCCCGGCGCCGATGTAAAAGATGTTTACACTTGCCCCCGAGCGCAAGAGGGCGGGTCAAGAGGGCGGGGTGTGGACGGCAGGCCAGGGGGCGCGCCAGAGAGGCCGCCGGTGCTCCCGTTACGCGACCGCCCTGGGGGCATCTTACAGCATCGACGGCAGCACCCGGTCGGGCGGCTTGTGGCCGTCAAGGAAGGTGCGGATGTTGATGATCACCTTCTCGCCCATGGCGATGCGGCCTTCGACGGTGGCGGAGCCCATATGCGGCAGCAGCACCACCTTGCCGGCGCGGGCGAGCCGGAGCAGGCGCGGATGGATGGTGGGCGCCTGTTCGAACACGTCGAGGCCCGCCCCGGCGATGGCGCCATCCTCGATCAGCTTCGCGAGGGCGGCTTCGTCGATCACCTCGCCGCGCGCGGTGTTGACGACATAGGCTTGCGGGCGGATCAGCCTGAGCCGCCGGGCCGACAGCAGATGGAATGTCGCCGGCGTATGCGGGCAGTTGACGGAGATGATGTCCATCCGCGCCAGCATCTGGTCGAGGCTGTCCCAATAGGTCGCGCCGAGCTCCTCCTCGGTCTGCGCGGCGACGCGGCGGCGGTTGTGGTAGTGGATTTCCAGCCCGAAAACGCGGGCGCGGCGCGCCAGCGCCTGGCCGATGCGGCCCATGCCGATGATGCCCAGCCGTTTGCCCGTGATGCGATGGCCCAGCATCCATGTGGGCGACCAGCCGCCCCAGGGCTGCCCCGACATGATGAGCGCCGCGCCCTCGGTGAGGCGGCGTGGCACGGCCAGGATCAGCGCCATGGTCATGTCGGCGGTGTCCTCGGTCAGCACGCGCGGCGTATTGGTCACGGTGATGCCGCGCTTCATGGCGGCCGCGACGTCGATATGATCGACGCCGTTGCCGAAATTGGCGATCAGCTTCAGGCGGTCTCCAGCCTCCGCGAGCAGGTCGGCGTCGATGCGGTCCGTCAGGGTCGGCACCAGGATGCTGGCCTCGCGCATCCAGTCCCGCAGCGTGGCGCGATCCGCCGGGCGATCCTCGGCATTGAGCCGCGTCTCGAACAGCTCCCGCATCCGCGCCTCGATCGCATCCGGCAGCCGGCGCGTGACGATGACGGAGGGCTGTTCCGGCGGCGTCGGTATGGCGGCCATATCTGTCCTCGCTGTCTGTCTTCGCCCTTCTGCTCCCGGCGATAGGCGCGTATGTCGCGGCCCGCGATGCCGGCGGGCCCTGTCTCATTCAGGGGTCCTTAACCGCACTGGCGGATGCTGGCGCGTCTCCACTCCGCGCCAGCGGCTGCCATTTTACCAGACCCCCCGTTGCAGGACAAAGACGCCGGGGCGTTGGCGGCGACGCCATGGCGGAATGGAGCAGGGTTCAGCGTGACGGGTTGCGGGCGACGATGACGGCAGGATGGATGAAAAGTACCAGCGGGTCCGTTCGGTGTCGGACCCTTGCGGCTGCCCTGCTGGCGGCGGCGCTGGCGGGCGGTGGCCTGCCCCCCGCAGGGAGCCCGGCCGCGGCGGCCGAACTGGTCGGGCCGGTCAGCGGCCTGCCGATGCCGCGTTTCGTCAGCCTCAAGCCGGACCGGGTCAATGTCCGCCGCGGGCCTACCAAGGACCATGAAGTGAGCTGGGTCTATACCCGCTCCAGCCTGCCGGTGGAGGTGACGGCGGAATCCGACAACTGGCGCCGCATCCGCGACTGGGAGGGCTCGGAAGGCTGGGTCTATCATTCGCTGCTGTCGGGCCGGCGGACGGGGATCGTCACCGGCGGCGGCAAGGACGAACTGGTGCCGCTCCATGCCGCCTCGCGCGACGACGGCGCGGTGGTGGCGAAGTTGCAGGCCGGCGTGCTGGCCTCGGTGAAGGAATGTTCCGGCAAATGGTGCCGGATCGAGGGCGCCGGTTTCGACGGCTGGATCGAGCAGCACCGTCTCTGGGGCGTCTATCCCAACGAGAAAGTGGACTGAGGCCGCGCGGCCGGCGGGCTGAGGCTCGAAGGTGACGGTCCGGGCTGCGGCCGGCCATGAGAAAACCCGGCGCAACGGCCGGGTTTTTCGTGTTGTCTTTCAGGCTGGGGGCCGGTCAGCGCTTGCGGCGGAGGCGGACCACCACGTCGACCCGGGCGATCTCGTAGCCTTCCGGCGCTTCCGGCATCTGGTTCACCACCACGTCCGTGGCCGGGATGTCCAGCAATTCGCTGTCGCCCTCGACGAAATAGTGATGATGCTGCGACACGTTGGTGTCGAAATAGGCTTTCGAGCCATCCACGCCGATCTGGCGCAGGAGCCCGGCTTCCGTGAACTGGTGCAGGGTGTTGTAGACCGTGGCGAGGGACACCGGCACCCGGGCCTTGTTGGCCTCGTCATAGAGCATTTCGGCGGTGATATGCCGGTCGCCCTTGCCGAACAGGATCCAGCCGAGCGCCATGCGCTGGCGCGTCGGCCGCAGGCCGACATCCCGCAGCATCGCCTTGACGTCATGCCAGGGGCAGCCGCTCATGTCCTTAAGCGACATCGGGGCGGCTTCCGCGCCGGAGCGGGGGAAAACCATGGTACGCAGTTGGCTCATGTTCTCTGCTCTTCCCAAATCGTGGCCGCGAACCGATCACGCTACGCCGGTCAGCGAGGACGATCACATGGTGGTCACACTAATGCGGTTTCGGCCAAGATGCAACTGCTTCGCAATAACACTTGGAATCCTCCGAACCTGCGCGGCGGTCCCTTTGAAAAGCCGGGGCGGGATGCCGCTTCCTGTTTTTGCGGGAACCGCGCTCTATGCTAGCAACGGCCGCTGACTTTCAGCCGCCGAAACGCTATTTTATCGGCAGACCTCCCGCTCGGACTCAGGATTCGGATGCAGAACTCCCAGCCCACGACAGACGCTGCCCGGAAAAGCAGCTTTGCCTATGACGACCTGCTCGCCTGCGGCCGCGGCGAAATGTTTCCGGAAGGGCCGCAGCTTCCCCTGCCGCCGATGCTGATGTTCGACCGCATCACCGAAATCACGGAACAGGGCGGGGCGCACGGCAAGGGCTTCGTGCGGGCCGAACTCGATGTGAATCCGGACCTGTGGTTCTTTCCCTGCCATTTCAAGGGCGATCCGGTGATGCCGGGCTGCCTGGGTCTCGACGCCCTGTGGCAGCTCCTCGGGTTCTATCTCGGCTGGTCCGGCTCGCCGGGCAAGGGCCGGGCGCTCGGTCTCGGCGAGGTCAAATTTTCCGGCCAGGTGCTCCCCACCGTGAAGAAGGTGGTTTATGGCATCGACATCAAGCGCGTGATGCGGTCCAAGCTGGTGCTCGGCATCGCCGATGGCTGGGTCGAGGCGGACGGCGCTGTGCTCTATCGCGCATCCGACATCAAGGTCGGCCTGTTCCGGGACGTTCCCGAACAGGCGGCCGGCTGATCGCGGCTGCGGCGTTCGATACGATCAAAGGGAAGAGGCAAGCATGCGGCGGGTCGTGGTCTCCGGGATGGGCATTGTCTCGTCCATCGGCAACAACACCCAGGAGGTGCTGGCGAGCCTGCGCGAGGGCAGGTCCGGCATTTCCCGCGCGGAGAAATTCGCCGAACTGGGTTTCCGCTGCCAGGTGCAGGGCGAGCCGACCCTGATCGCGGAGGAGGTGGTGGACCGCCGCGCGATGCGCTTCCTCGGCGGCGGCGCGGCGTGGAACCATGTCGCCATGGAGCAGGCGATCGCTGACGCCGGCCTCGAGGCCGGCGAGATTTCCAACGAACGCACCGGCATCATCATGGGCTCCGGCGGCCCCTCCACCCGCGCGGTGGTCGAGGCGGCGGATATCACGCGGACCAAGGGTCCGAAGCGGGTCGGGCCTTTCGCCGTGCCCAAGGCGATGTCCTCGACCGCCTCGGCGACGCTCGCGACCTGGTTCAAGATCAAGGGCGTGAACTATTCCATCTCCTCCGCCTGCGCGACGTCGAACCACTGCATCGGTAACGCCATGGAGATCATCCAGCTCGGCAAGCAGGACATGATCTTTGCCGGCGGCTGCGAGGAGCTGGACTGGACGCTGTCGGTGCTGTTCGACGCGATGGGCGCGATGTCCTCGAACTACAACGACACGCCGGCGACGGCCTCGCGCGCCTATGACGCCAATCGCGACGGCTTCGTCATCGCCGGCGGGGCCGGCGTGCTGGTGCTTGAAGAACTCGAACACGCAAAGGCGCGCGGCGCGAAGATCTATGCCGAACTCGTCGGCTATGGCGCCACCTCGGACGGCCACGACATGGTCGCGCCGAACGGGGAAGGCGCGGCGCGCTGCATGCGTATGGCATTGCAGAACGTGAAAGCGCCGGTGGACTATATCAACCCGCATGCGACTTCGACGCCGGTCGGCGATCTCAAGGAGATCGAGGCGATCCGCGACGTGTTCGGCGACAACTGCCCGCCGATCTCGGCGACCAAGTCGCTGACCGGCCATTCGCTCGGCGCGGCCGGCGTGCAGGAGGCGATCTATTCGCTGCTGATGATGAACAACGGCTTCATTGCCGAAAGCGCCCATATCGAGACGCTCGATCCGGCTTTCGCGGATATGCCGATCCTGCGCGAGCGGCGCGACAATGTCGCGCTGGGCCATGTTCTTTCCAATTCCTTCGGCTTCGGCGGCACCAATGCGTCGCTGGTCTTCAAGCGGCTGGATACGTGATTTCGTTGAGTTTCAGATCAGGACCGGGACGCTGACAAAATGGGGCTGATGGACGGCAAGCGCGGGCTCATCATGGGCGTCGCCAATGATCATTCGATCGCGTGGGGAATCGCCAAGACGCTCGCGGCCCATGGCGCGACGCTGGCTTATACCTATCAGGGCGAGGCGCTGGGCCGCCGCGTCAAGCCGCTGGCGGAGCAGACCGGCTCCAAGCTGGTGCTGCCTTGCGACGTGGAAGACATCGCCTCGGTCGACACCGTGTTCGAGACGCTGAAGAAGGAATGGGGGACCATGGATTTTCTGGTCCATGCCATCGCCTTTTCCGACAAGGAACAGCTCAAGGGGCGCTATGCCGACACGACGCGGGACAACTTCACGCGCTCGATGCTGATCTCCTGCTTCGCTTTCACCGAAGCCGCCAAGCGCGCCGCGGATCTGATGCCGAATGGCGGCTCCATGGTGACGCTGACCTATAACGGCGGCAGCCGCGCGATGCCGAACTACAATGTGATGGGCGTCGCTAAGGCGGCGCTGGAAGCCTCTGTGCGCTACCTCGCCGTGGATTTTGGCGGCAGCGGCATCCGCGTCAACGCGATCTCGGCCGGCCCGATCCGCACGCTGGCCGGCGCGGGCATCGGCGACGCGCGCTTCATGTTCGCGTTCCAGCAGCAGCATTCGCCGCTCAAGCGCGGCGTGACGCTGGATGAGCTCGGCGGCGCGGGGCTCTATCTGCTGTCGGACCTGTCCACCGGCGTGACCGGCGAAGTGCATTTCGTCGACTCCGGCTACAACGTCATTGCAATGCCGCAGCCGGCCGATCTGCGCGGCGTCAATGCCGGAGTGGATGCCGGCAAGTGAGGCTGGCCGGCATCGCCGTCGATCCTGAGAGCATTTTCGAGCGAAGTGGATACCGGTTCGCGATTCAAGGAAACGCGAAAATGATCCTGTCAGGTCAGGCGGACGGCTGGATCGCCATCGCGCGCTGAAACGCCGGGCGCGCCATGCAGCGGTCGATATAGGCATCGAAGGATGGCCGTGGCGGCACGACCTTGAAGCCACGGGTAAAGAAGTTCAGGCCCGAGCCGATCATTACATCGGCCGCCGAGAAACTCTCGCCCAGCAGCCACGGCCCCGGCGCGTTTTTCAGCGCATCGTCGAGCGCGTCGAAGACCCGTGCGGCGTCGCCCCAGCCGGCCGTGCTGGAGGGGATGTCCACCTTGGCGACGAGCTGCGTCACCGCCGGCTCCATGCAGCCGGAATAGAAGAACAGCCAATACAGAAACCTGGCGCGGGCGGGCTCGCCCGGCGGCGGCGAGAGCTTCGCCTCCGGCACGCGCTCCGCGACATAGGCGCAGATCGCCGGGGTTTCGGCCAGCGTGACGTCGCCATCCTTCAGCGCCGGCACCTTGCCCATGGGATTGACGGCGCGATAGTCCGCCGTGTCCTGCTTGCCGTTGCGGATATCGACCAGCACCCGCTCGTAGGGCCGGCCGGCTTCCTCCATCAGCCACAGCGCCGTCACGGCGCGGGATTGCGGAGCCCAGTATAGCGTCATCATGACGGACACCTCCGGCGGCGGGTTATCCGCGCCACGATCGCGGTCGATTGCGACGACACTGTGAGCAGTCATCGCGAGAAAGGTCGCCGGCAGGCTTCATGCTAAACGAAAAGCAGCCGGGCATGACCCGGCCGTTTTGTCGTCATCGATAGCGAACGTTATGCCGCCTTGCGCAGCGCCGCGCTGTGAATGTCGAAGCGGTCGGCATTCATCACCTTCACCCACGCCTTGACGAAGTCCTTGACGAACTTCTCCTTGGAGTCGGCGCAGGCATAGACCTCCGCGAAAGCGCGAAGCTGCGAATGCGAACCGAAGATCAGGTCCACGCGTGTCGCGGTCCAGCGCTTCTCACTGGTCTTGCGGTCGCGCCCCTCATAGACGCCGTCGCCGGCCGGCTGCCAGACGGTATCCATCGTCAGCAGGTTGAGGAAGAAGTCGTTGGTGAGCTTGCCGGGCGTCCGGGTCAGCACGCCATGCTGGGAGCCGCCGGTGTTGGCGCCGAGCACGCGCAGGCCGCCGATCATCGCCGTCAGTTCCGGACCGGTCAGGGTCAGAAGCTGGGCGCGATCCACCATGGCTTCTTCCGGCTGCATGAACTGCTTCTTGCTGCGGTTCGTATAGTTCCGGAAGGCATCCTGGCGCGGTTCGAGGACATCGAAAGACTCCGCGTCAGTCTGCTCGGCCGAAGCGTCGGTCCGCCCCGGCGTGAACGGCACGGTGATGGAGACCCCGCCGTCCTTCGCGGCTTTCTCGACGGCCGCGTTGCCCGCCAGCACGATCAGGTCCGCCAGCGAGATTTTCCTGCCGCCCGCCGCCGAACCGTTGAAATCCTGCTGGATGCCTTCCAGTTTGGACAGCACCCGGGCGAGCTGCTCGGGCTCGTTGACTTCCCAGTCCTTCTGCGGCGCGAGGCGGATGCGCGCGCCATTCGCCCCGCCACGCTTGTCGGAGCGGCGGAAGGTCGAGGCCGAGGCCCAGGCCGTGGAGACCAGCTCCGGCACCGTGAGGCCGGAGGCCAGCACCTTCTCCTTCAGGGCGGCAACGTCCTGATCGCTGACCAGAGCATGATCCACCTCCGGCACCGGGTCCTGCCAGATCAGCACCTCCTGCGGCGCCAGCTTGCCGAGATAGCGCGCGCGGGGGCCCATGTCGCGATGGGTCAGCTTGAACCATGCGCGGGCGAAGGCATCGGCGAACTGATCGGGATTCTCGTAGAAGCGCCGCGAGATTTTTTCGTAAGCCGAATCGACGCGCAGCGAGAGGTCCGTGGTCAGCATGGTCGGCAGATGCTTCTTCGACGAATCGAAGGCATCGGGGATATCGGCGCTGGCGTTCTTCGCAACCCACTGCTTGGCGCCGGCCGGGCTCTTGCTCAGTTCCCATTCGTGTTCGAACAGGTTCTTGAAGAACAGGTTGCTCCATTGGGTCGGTTTCTGCGTCCAGGTGACTTCCGGCCCGCCGGTGATGGCGTGGGCGCCGATACCGCTCTCGAACGTGCTCTTCCAGCCGAGGCCCTGGTCTTCCAGCGCGCCGGCCTCGGGTTCCGGTCCGACCAGCGAAGGATCGCCCGCGCCATGGGTTTTGCCGAAGGTGTGGCCACCGGCGATCAGTGCGACGGTCTCCTCGTCGTCCATGGCCATGCGGGCGAAGGTCTCGCGGATGTCCTTCGCCGCCGCGAGCGGGTCGGGATTGCCGTTGGGGCCTTCCGGGTTGACGTAGATCAGGCCCATCTGCACCGCGCCGAGCTGCTCGTCGAGCTGGCGCTCGCCGCTATAGCGCTCGTCGCCGAGCCAGGTGCCTTCCGGCCCCCAGTAAAGTTCTTCCGGCTCCCAGACATCGGCGCGGCCGCCGGCGAAACCGAAGGTCTTGAAGCCCATGGATTCCAGCGCGGCATTGCCGGCCAGGACCAACAGGTCGGCCCAGGACAGCTTTCGGCCGTATTTCTGCTTGATCGGCCACAGCAGCCGGCGCGCCTTGTCGAGGTTGGCGTTGTCAGGCCAGGAGTTGAGCGGGGCGAAGCGCTGCTGTCCCGCGCCCGCGCCGCCGCGCCCGTCCGTCGTGCGGTAGGTGCCGGCGCTGTGCCAGGCCATGCGGATCATCAACCCGCCATAGTGGCCGAAGTCGGCAGGCCACCACTCCTGCGAATCCGTCATCAGCGCCTTGAGGTCGGTCATGACCGCGTCGAGATCGAGGGTGCTGAACTCCTTGGCGTAGTCGAATTCCTGTCCCATGGGGTTGGACAGGGCCGAGTTGCGATGGAGCATTTCGATGTCCAGCGCCTCCGGCCACCAGCTCCGGTTCGAGGGCTTGTTGCCGCCGCCTGTGAAGGGGCATTTGCCGGCGCCGTTGTCGTCCGTCTTGGCGTCCATGTTTCTCTCCGTTGGGTTCTGTTTTCGTTGGTCGGCTGCGGATATGCGCGATGCGCATGTCGCCGCTGGCTGAAGGCGGCTGGTCCGGTTGTGTGCCCCGGTTTCCAGTTTCGAATGCCAATTATGAAAGGCGGGAAACGATCAGGTCCAATCGGATTGTCTACTTCATCCGATAAGGCTATCTTATGATGCATGTTCACCTTGCGTCAGATCCGCTATCTCAGCGCCCTTGCCGAACACCGACATTTCGGCCGCGCCGCCGAGTCCTGCGCGGTGACGCAGCCGGCCTTGTCCATGCAGATCAGGGACCTTGAGCGGTTTCTCGGGGTCGATCTGGTGGAGCGCCGGCCCGGGGAGGTGGTCTTCACGGATGTCGGCCTCGAAGTCGCGCGGCGGGGGGAGCGGCTCCTGGCCGCCTCCCGCGACCTCGTGGATTTCGCCCAGCATCGGCGTCAGGTGCTCACGGGCCGGCTCGCCCTTGGCGTCATCCCGACCATCGCGCCCTATGTCCTGCCGAAAATTCTTCCCGCGTTGCAGCGGCTCTATCCGGAGTCGCGGATCGAACTGCGCGAGACCCAGACGCGCGTGTTGCTCGACGAACTGACGCGCGGCGTGCTCGACGTGATGCTGCTGGCGCTGCCGGTGCCCGATGCCGAGATCGAGACGCTGGCGCTGTTCAACGATCCCTTCATGCTGGCGGTGCCGGCCGACGATCCTTGCCGCGGCAAGACGCCGATCGATGCGTCCGATGTGGAGCACGAGCGCCTCATCCTTCTGGAGGAAGGCCACTGCCTGCGCGACCAGGCCCTCGCCTATTGCGCGGATGCCCGCCACGCGCCCATGGGCCTTGGCGCGACCAGCCTCACGACCGTGATGCAGATGGTGGCGAACGGCTATGGCGTGACGCTGCTGCCGCAGATCGCCGCCGATGTGGAGGTCCGCGACGAGCGCATCGGTCTCGTTCCCTTCGCCGCGCCGGGGCCCGGCCGGATGATCGGCCTCGGCTGGCGGCCGACCTCGCCGCGCAAGGCGGATTTCCTGGCGCTCGGGCGGCTGATCGTGAAGACGCTGGGGGTCACGGCGGCGGATGCCGCCGCGCTGGACGCGGCGCCGCAGGCAGGCGCGCCGGCGTCCGCAAGGGCACCCGCCCGGCCGAAGGGATAAGGCCGCTGGCCCGGAATCCGGCCGGTGGCGGCCTGCCCGTCTCAGTAGTTCTGAAAAGCACAACGGCCCGGATCGCTCCGGGCCGTTGGTTGTCGCTGTCGTGCTGGCAGAACTTATTCCGCCGCGCCGGTTGTTATTCGGCCGCGCCGGCCTGCTCGCCGCCTTCGGCCTTCTGGGCCGCGGCTTCCGCCTTCTGCTTGGCTTCCAGGTCCTCGCCGGTCGCCTGATCGACGACCTTCATGGACAGGCGGGTCTTGCCGCGATCGTCGAAGCCGAGCAGCTTGACCTTGACCTTGTCGCCTTCCTTGACGATGTCGCTCACCTTCTGCACGCGCTGGGGCGCGAGATGGCTGATGTGGACGAGGCCGTCCTTGGCGCCGAAGAAGTTCACGAAAGCACCGAACTCCATCACCTTGACGACGGTGCCTTCGTAGATCTGGCCGACTTCCGGATCGGAGGCGATGGACTTGATCCAGTTGATCGCCGCCTTGATCGCCTCGCCGGAGGACGAGGCCACCTTCACCGAGCCGTCATCCTCGATATTCACCTTGGCACCGGTCTTCTCCACGATCTCGCGGATGACCTTGCCGCCGGTGCCGATCACTTCGCGGATCTTGTCGGTCGGGATCTTGAAGGTCTCGATGCGCGGGGCATGCTCGCCAAGCTCGGCGCGCGCCTGGGTCAGCGCCTTGGCCATCTCGCCGAGGATATGCACGCGGCCGTCCTTGGCCTGAGCCAAAGCGATGCGCATGATCTCTTCGGTGATGCCGGCGATCTTGATGTCCATCTGCAAGGACGTGATGCCGTCCTCGGTGCCGGCGACCTTGAAGTCCATGTCGCCGAGATGGTCCTCGTCCCCGAGGATGTCGGAGAGCACCGCGAAGCGCTCGCCTTCCAGGATCAGGCCCATGGCGATGCCCGCCGTCGCCCGCTTCAGCGGCACGCCGGCATCCATCAGCGCCAGCGACGCGCCGCAGACGCTCGCCATCGACGAGGACCCGTTGGACTCGGTGATCTCCGACACGATGCGCATCGTATAGGGGAAGTCGTGCTTGGCCGGCAGCACCGGGTGGATCGCCCGCCAGGCAAGCTTGCCGTGGCCGATCTCGCGGCGCTTGGTGCCGCCGAGGCGGCCGGTCTCGCCGACGGAATAGGGCGGGAAGTTGTAGTGCAGCAGGAAGGATTCCTTGTAGGTCCCCTGCAAGGCGTCGATGAACTGCTCGTCCTCGCCGGTGCCCAGCGTGGTCACGACCAGCGCCTGGGTCTCGCCGCGGGTGAACAGCGCCGAGCCATGGGCGCGCGGCAGGATGCCGACCTCGGCCACGATGGGACGCACGGTCTTGAGGTCGCGGCCGTCGATGCGCTTGCTGGTATCAAGGATGTTCCAGCGCACGATCTTGGCTTCGAGTTCCTTGAACACGCCGCCGATGCGCAGCTTGTCATAAGCCGGGCTGGCTTCGCCTTCGGGGAAATAATGCGCCATGACCTTGGCCTTGGCGGCGCTGACCGCCGTGTGGCGCGCCATCTTGTCGGCGATGGCATAGGCCGCGCGCAAGTCGCCTTCGACGAGGCCGAGCATCTCCTTCTCGAGCGCCTCGTTGTCGATGGTGACGAGTTCGCGCGGCTCCTTGGCGGCCTTCTCGGCCAGTTCGATGATCGCCTTGATCACCGGCTGGAAGTGGCGATGACCGAACATCACCGCGCCGAGCATCACGTCTTCGTTCAGCTCCTTGGCCTCGGATTCGACCATCAGCACGGCGTCGCCGGTGCCGGCCACGACCAGGTCGAGGCTGCTGTCCGGCATCTCGTCGAGCGAGGGGTTGAGCACGTATTCATTATCGACGAAGCCGACGCGGGCGGCGCCGATCGGGCCCATGAAGGGCACGCCCGACAGCGTCAGGGCCGCGGAGGCGGCGACCATGGCGAGGATGTCCGGATCGTTTTCGAGATCGTGGGACAGGGTGGTGACGATCACCTGGGTCTCGTTGCGCCAGCCGTCCGCGAACAGCGGGCGGATCGGCCGGTCGATCAGGCGGGAGACCAGCGTCTCCTTCTCGGTCGGGCGGCCTTCGCGCTTGAAATAGCCGCCGGGAATGCGGCCCGCGGCGTAATACTTCTCCTGATAGTCGACGGTCAGGGGCAGGAAGTCGACGCCTTCGCGCGGTGTGCTGGCGGCGACGACGGTGGCGAGAACGCGGGTCTCGCCATAGGTGGCGACGACCGCGCCATGGGCCTGGCGGGCGATCTTGCCAGTTTCGAGGATGAGGGGGCGTCCACCCCAGTCAAGCTCAACGCGATGGATATCGAACATGGGTAATGTCTTTCATGGGTTCGGGAGACGGAACGCCATGGGCAAGACGGCGAGACGCTGTCGTGAGGAGAGCAACTGGGCCGACAGCGTCCGGCGATCCTGCCATGACTTTTCCGCCTCGGACTTCCGGGACCTTTCCCGGGATGGCGGACATCGTGTCCGCCGCAATGCGGCTGCGGCTTCGGTTCTCACCTCGGTCCCGCAACCGGAACAGGCGCATGCGGGAGCATGTGCCGGGAAGCGCGCGCGGCGGGGCCGCGCGCGAAAACCTTCAGCGCCGGATGCCCAGCTTCTCGATCAGCGCCTTGTAGCGCCCTTCGTCCTTGGCGCGGACGTAATCGAGAAGATGACGGCGGCGCGACACCAGCTTGAGCAGGCCACGCCGGGAGTGATTGTCCTTGGTGTGGGTCTTGAAATGCTCGGTCAGGTTGGTGATGCGCTCGGTCAGGATCGCCACCTGCACTTCCGGAGACCCGGTGTCGCCGGTCTTGGTGGCGTTGGAGGTGATGACCTCCGCCTTGCGTTCTGTCGTGATCGACATCGGTTACTCGCTGGTTGCACGGCCGCCGGTTCCGACGATGCCGTTGAGGTTGAAAACGCGCCGGGGGACGATCTCGCCATGTTCGGCATCGGCGATGGCGAGAAGCCGTCCCGAAACCGTGACGCAAACCGGACCGATGACGATGGGAGCGTCCCGCCCGCGCAGAAGTACGGTCTGGCCCCGCTGGAGCCGCGCCGCGTCCGACCTGTTGACGGCCAGCGCCGGGATGTCGTCCAGCGCGGTCTCGACAGGCAATAGCAGCTCGGCGAGGTTGCCCTCGCCGGCTGCGGCTCTATCGCACAAAGCTTCGAGCCGTTCCAGCGGAATCATGTCCTCCTCCCGGAACGGCCCGACCTCGGCCCGGCGCAGCGCCGAGACATGGCCGTGGCAGCCGAGCGCCTCGCCGAAGTCCCGGGCGAGGGACCGGACATAGGTGCCCTTGCCGCATTCGGTGGCGAAAACGGCATGGTCGGCGTCCGGCCGGGCGGTCATCTCCAGCGCATGGATTTCGACCGGCCGGGCGGCGAGTTCCACCGTCTCGCCGTCGCGGGCGAGGTCATAGGCGCGCTCGCCGTCGATCTTGATGGCGGAATAGCGCGGCGGAACCTGGCTGATGGCGCCGACGAAACGCGGCAGCAGCGCCAGGATTTCGGCATCGTCGGGCCGGCGGTCGCTGGTCGCGATGACGCGGCCCTCGGTGTCGTCGGTGTCCCGCGCCTCGCCCCAGCGCACGGTGAAGACGTAGCGCTTGTGGCTGTCCATCACGAAGGGAACGGTCTTGGTGGCTTCCCCCAGCGCGATCGGCAGGCAGCCGGAGGCGAGCGGGTCGAGCGTGCCGGCATGGCCGACCTTGCGGGCCTTGAACAGCCGCTTGATGATGCTGACCGCGTGGGTCGAGGTCATGCCCACCGGCTTGTCCAGCGCGATCCAGCCATGGACGTCGCGCTTGTCGCGGCGGAACTGGGGCGGCTTGCCCCCGCGCCGCTGCGCCGGCTCGGCGGGGGCGGCCTGCGCCGGGGACGCCGGCGGCCGGGGGGCGTCGTCGTCGGCCGGAGGCGGCGAGAGCATCGCGCGCAGCGGGTCGGTCATTCGGTATCCTCGTCGTCTGTGGAACCGGCTGTGATGTCGCGGGCGACGGCCGGGGAGCGCAGCAGCGCGTCGATTCGCTCGGCCTCGCCGAAGCGTTCGTCCGTGCGGAAGCGCAGGTCCGGGGCGAATTTGAGATTGACGCGATGGGCGATCTCGCCGCGCAGATACCGCTTGCTGCGGTCGAGCGCGGCGACCACCTCGCTTGCGTCGTCGCCGCCGAGCGGCATGACATAGACGGTGGCGAGCTTCAGGTCCGGGGACATCCGCACCTCCGGCACCGTCACGACAAGCTTCTCCAGCACCGGGTCGTGGATGTCGCCCCGCGCCAGCATGTCCGCCACGGCGTGGCGGATCAGTTCGCCGACGCGCAGGGCGCGCTGGGACGGGCCCGCGGCGGATTTATCCTGTCCCGGCCTGCTCTGGCGCCGCGTTGGCATTCTGTCCTTTGCCATGGAATCCTGCCGTGTTCCGCCGGCGGCGCTGCGCCGGACTGCGAAGAAGCCGCCGAAAGCGGGATGGATCGGCCAGCCTGCGGGGAGCCGATCCAGCGTCGCTTCTGGTCCGTCGATGATCCGTCACGCACCGCAGGGTGCATGGCCGGCCGCGCCGGCCATGACGGGGTGATGCACGTTCAGCTTGAGATTCGGACTCACAGCGAACGCTGAATGGTCTCCACGCGATAGCACTCGATGACGTCGCCGGCGCGCATGTCCTGGTAGTTCTCGAAGGCCATGCCGCATTCCTGGCCGGCGGTGACCTCCTTGGCGTCGTCCTTGAAGCGCTTGAGCTGGGACAGCTTGCCCTCGTGAATCACGACATTGTCGCGGATCAGGCGAACATTGGCCCCGCGCTCGATGGTGCCGTCGGTGACGCGGCAGCCGGCGACCTTGCCGACCTTGGAGACGTTGAAGATCTCCAGGATCTGCGCGTTGCCGAGCATGGTCTCGCGCAGGGTCGGCGGCAGCAGGCCGGAGAGCGCCGTCTTCACGTCATCCACGAGGTCGTAGATGATGTTGTAGTAGCGGATCTCGATGCCGGCGCGCTCGGCCGCGTCGCGCGCTTCCTTGAAGGCGCGGACGTTGAAGCCGATGATCGGCACGCCGGAGGCTTCCGCCAGCGTGACGTCGGATTCGGTGATGCCGCCGACGCCGGCGCCGATCACGCGGGCCGCGACCTCGTCGGTGCCCAGCTTCTCGATGGCGCCGATGATGGCTTCGAGCGAGCCCTGCACGTCGGCCTTGACGATGACGGCCAGTTCCTTGCGCGTCGCGGTCTTGAGCTGGCTCATCATCTGCTCGAGGGAGCCGCGCATGCCGGTGGCGCGCGCCGCGCTCTTCTCGCGCTTCTGGCGCAGACGATAGGCCGTGATCTCGCGGGCGCGGCCTTCGCTCTCGACCACGGCGAGACGGTCGCCGGCTTCCGGCGTGCCGCCGAAGCCCAGCACCTCCACGGGCGTGGACGGGCCGGCGGCCGCGACATTGGCGCCGGTGTCGGAGACCAGCGCGCGGGCGCGGCCCCATTCGGCGCCGGCCACGACGATGTCGCCGACATGGACCGTGCCGCGCTGGATCAGGACGGTCGCGACCGGGCCGCGGCCGCGGTCGAGCTTGGCCTCGATCACGGTGCCTTCCGCCGGACGGTCGGGGTTGGCCTTGAGTTCGAGAATTTCCGCCTGCAAGGCCACGGCTTCGAGCAGCTTGTCGAGATTGAGCCGCTCCTTGGCGGAGACCTCGATCTCGATGACGTCGCCGCCGAGGGATTCCACCTGAACCTCGTGCTGCAACAGTTCGGTGCGCACGCGGGTCGGGTTGGCCTCCGGCTTGTCGATCTTGTTGATCGCGACGATCATCGGCACCTTGGCGGCCTTGGCATGCTGGATCGCCTCGACGGTCTGCGGCATCACGCCGTCATCCGCCGCCACCACGAGAATGACGATATCCGTCACCTTCGCGCCGCGGGCGCGCATCGCCGTGAAGGCGGCGTGGCCGGGCGTGTCGATGAAGGTGATCTTGTCGCCGCTCGGCGCGGTGACCTGATAGGCACCGATATGCTGGGTGATGCCGCCGGCTTCGCCGGCCGCGACTTCCGCCGAACGCAGCGCGTCCAGCAGCGAGGTCTTGCCGTGGTCGACATGGCCCATCACGGTGACGACCGGGGGACGCGGCGTGGCGTCGGTCTCGTCGCTTTCCGGTGCGTCGAACAGACCTTCCTCGACGTCCGACTCGGCGACGCGGCGGACGGTGTGGCCCATTTCCTCGGCGATGAGCTGGGCGGTGTCGGCGTCGATCACGTCGGTGATCTTCAGCATCTGGCCCTGCTGCATCAGCAGGCGGATGACGTCGACGCCGCGCTCGGCCATGCGGTTGGCGAGTTCCTGGATCGTGATCGCCTCCGGAATGATCACTTCGCGGACGATCTTTTCCTTCGCCTCGGCGTGGCGATGGCCGGTCTGGCGCTGGGTGCGGCGGCGGAACGAGGCTACCGAACGCTCGCGCACCTCGCCGGCATTCAGCGCGGTGGTGAGCGTCAGACGGCCGCGTTCCTTGGCCGGGCCGATGCTGCGGACCGGCTTGGGCGCGGGCGCTGGGCGCGCGACGGCGCCGGGGCGGCGGATCGGGCCGCCGCGCGGACGCTCATCCTCTTCCGTCTCGGACACCAGGGTGCGCTTGGCGGGCGTTGCGGGTGCGGCGGCCGGTGCTGCGGCGGCCGCCGGCTTGGTTTCGGCGTCGGCGGCGGCCGGTGCCGGCGCGGCGGTCTTGCGGCGCTCGTCCTCCTCGGCCTTCAGCCCGGCTTCCTCGGCCTTGCGGCGTTCGTCCTCCTCGCGCTGGCGCTCCGCGGCGGCCTCGCGCTCGGCCTTCTCGATCGCCTCGCGCTTGGCGCGGATGATCGCCTCTTCCTCGGCGATCTTGCGTTCCTCGGCCTCGCGCAGGCGAGCATCGGCCAGCGCATGGGCGCGGGCGGCGCGCTCTTCCTCGGTCAGCGAACGGAGCACGACGCCGGACGACTTCGGCGCGGCCGGCGTGGGCTTCGGCGCAGCGGCGGGCTTGCGCGCCGGCGGCGCGGCAACGGGCGCGGCTGCGGCCGGCGTGTCGGGCTTGCCGGTCTCGCCGATGCTGCGCCGCTTCACCTTCTCCACCAGCACGGATTTGCTGCGTCCGTGGCTGAAGCTCTGGCGCACGACACCCGTTTCGGTGCGCGGCTTCAGCGTCAGCTTGCCCGAGCCTGCACCCAACGTCTTGTCGCCCGGATTCTTCGTCGTTTCAGCCATTCAGTTCCAACTTCCTACAGCCGCTCGATGAGCGCGAATTTCAGTGTCGTCGATCGTCTTCTGATGCAGGCGCGGCGGCGACGTCGCCGGTGCGAAAGCGGACGAGGCGCTTCGCGCGCGCAACGAAGGTTTCGCTCTCGGGACCAGCCAGCAGGGCTGCATGTACCACATTTGACCGCCCCAAGGCCAAATCCAATTCTGCGCTGCCCAGCGCCGTGAAAACGGGAATGGCCCGGTGGCCGTCCTCGACCCGGTGGTGCAGCGCGGCCTCCAGCTTCCGGACGCCGTCGCGCGCCGCATCCGCGGCATGAACCACGGCCAGCAAGCGCTCGCGCGCGATGGCGCGTTCCACCCGCACGAAACCCTGCACCACGCGCCGCGCCTTGTGGGCCATGGACAGCGCATCGAGCGCCGCCGCGGCGAGCAGGCTGTCCGTCAGGCCGGGCAGGTCCTCGCCGGTGCCGACATCGCGGCGGAAGCTCCGGGCGAAGGCCCGGCGGCCGACCGCGCGGGTCAGCGCCGCACGGGTGGCGGTGATCCAGATGCCGCGACCCGGCAGCTTGCGCTTCAGGTCCGGCACCACGACCCCGCCGGGACCGACGACGAAACGGATCATGTCCTCGACCGGCCGGACCTCGCCCGTCGCCGCGCACAGGCGCTCGCTGCCGGCCGCGATCCTGCGCGGGCCGCCGTCGAGGGTGTCGGTGGGGGTGACGGGCGACTGCATCATGACTTATGCGCCGGCCGGGCCTGACCCTGGGTGTCAGGCTTCGGCTTGCGCCTCCTCGCTTTCCACGGCCTCTTCGTCTTCGCCGGTTCCGGCGGCGAGTTCTTCCTCGGTGATCCAGCCGGCCTTGAGCCGGGCCTGCATCACGATGGCCTCGGCCTCCTCGCGGGAGATTTCGAGCCCCTCGAAAGCGCCGGGATGCTTCACCGTCTCGCCGTCCTTGCGCTCGGTCCAGCCGACGAGATCGTCGGTGGCGCAGCCGGCGAGGTCCTCGACCGTCTTCACGCCGTCCTCGCCGAGCTTCACCAGCATCGCGGTGGTCACGCCGGGCACCTCGCGCAGCGCATCCTCGACTCCGAGTTCGACGCGGCGGGCGTCGAGTTCCGCTTCCTGCCGGTCCAGATATTCGCGGGCGCGCGCCTGCAATTCCTGCGCGGTCTCCTCGTCGAAACCCTCGATGCCGGAAATCTCGCGCTCGTCAACCAGCGCCAGCTCCTCGATGGAGTCGAAGCCTTCCGAGGCGAGCAACTGGCCGACCACCTCGTCGAGATCCAGGGCGTCCGTGAACAGCTTGGTGCGCTTCTCGAACTCCGCCTGGCGCTGCTCGGATTCCTCCTGCTCGGTCAGGATGTCGATGTCCCAGCCGGTGAGCTGCGAGGCGAGGCGCACGTTCTGGCCGCGCCGGCCGATGGCCAGCGAAAGCTGAAGATCCGGCACGACGACCTGGATGCGCTCGCGGTCCTCGTCCAGCACCACCTTGGCGACTTCCGCCGGCGCCAGCGCGTTGACCACGAAGGTCGCGATGTCCGGCGACCACGGGATGATGTCGATCTTCTCGCCCTGCAACTCGTTGACCACGGCCTGCACGCGCGAGCCGCGCATGCCGACGCAGGCGCCGACCGGATCGACCGAGGAATCGCGGGAGATCACGCCGATCTTGGCGCGCGAGCCGGGATCGCGGGCGACCGAGCGCACCTCGACGATGCCGTCATAGATTTCCGGCACTTCCTGTGCGAACAGCTTGGCCATGAACTGGGGATGGGTGCGCGAGAGGAAAATCTGCGGGCCGCGCTGCTCGCGGCGCACGTCGTAGATATAGGCGCGGACCCGGTCGCCGGGCCGCAGCGTCTCGCGCGGCAGCATCTCGTCGCGACGGATGATGGCCTCGCCCCGGCCGAGATCGACCACCACGTTGCCGTATTCCACCCGCTTGACCGAGCCGTTCATGATCTCGCCGATGCGGTCCTTGTATTCGAGATACTGCCGGTCGCGCTCGGCTTCGCGCACCTTCTGGACGATGACCTGCTTGGCGGACTGGGCGGCGATGCGGCCGTATTCCAGCGGCGGAAGCTGGTCCGAAATGGTGTCGCCGATCTGCGCCGCGGAGTTGCGCTGGCGGGCCTCCTCCAGGCTGATCTGGCTGGAGGAATTCTCCACATTCTCCACCACCAGCATATGGCGCGACAGCCGCAGCTCGCCGGTCTTGGGGTTGATGTCCGCGTGAACGTCCGTCTCCGCGCCGTAGCGCGAGCGCGCCGCCTTGGCGATGGCATCCTCCATCGCGGCGATGACGATGCCGCGATCGATGGTCTTCTCGCGGGCGACCGCATCGGCGATCTGCAACAGTTCGAGCCGGTTGGCGCTGACGGCCATCGGTCAGTCTCCTTCTTGGGATGCGCCACGGCCCTTGCGGCCCTCCTGGCGCGGGGAAATGGCGGTGCGGGCGGCCTTTGCGCCGGCCCCGGAGGTTTTCGGCTTCGCAGCTTTGGGCTTCACGGCCTTGGGCTTCACGGCTTTCGGTTTGGCGGGCACGGCGTCGTCGCCATGCTTGCCGCGGCGCAGCGAGGCCACCAGCATGTCCTCGGTCACGACGAGGCGGGCGTCCGCCATGTCGGCGATCGGCAGCAGCGTCTCGGCGTCCTCGCCCTCGGCGGCGTCGTCGCGGCGCAGCCGCGCGTTCTCGCCTTCGGTGCCCAGCAACTCGCCCTTGAAGCGCTTGCGCCCGTTCAGCGGCACGGCCAGCTCGATCCTCGCGGTCCAGCCGGCATAGCGGTCGAAATCGGACTTGCGCACCAGCGGCCGGTCGAGGCCGGGCGAGGAGATTTCGAGCTGATAGGCCCGGTCGATGGGGTCGGCCACGTCGAGCACCGGCGAGATCGCCCGCGACACCGCCTCGCAGTCCTCGATGCCCATGGAGCCGTCGGGCCGTTCGGCCATCACCTGCACGGTGCAGCCGGACTGGGCGGAAATCTTGATGCGGACCAGCCGGTAGCCCATGCCGGTCAGCACCGGCTCGACGACGGCGGATACGCGCGCGGCAAGGCCCGGCTCGGTGATGAGCCGCGGTTCGGCCAGCAGGTCTGCGTCGCTCGTCTCGGACATGGCTAGGGTCTTGATACGGATATTGAATGCGGTCTTGATGCCGTTCTTCGCCGGGCACCCGTTCGCAGGCTGGCGAACCGGTCCTGCCGCGGGCGGCTTCAGGTAACAAAAAAGAGCGGGTCCCGGCGGGAACCCACTCTCAAAAATCGATCAGTACGACCTGACCGCTATGAGATGTCCTGATATCAGGACACTGCATATATAGCCGATTTTCGCGCCGGCGCAAGTCCGCGACAGGCTGGAAGGGGGCGGTGCGGGGCCACGCCCGCAGAACCCGTTAGCACTAACGCTTCGTTTAGCATCCGCGCCGTACCCTGCCATCGGCGGGGCGGTAGGGCCACCCCGGGACGGATGCTGGGCTGATGGCTGCCGCGCAATCGCTGATCGGAGAGATCGAGGAGGTCGCCCGCAAGGGCTCGGCCGAGTGGCGGGCCCGTATGCTCGAACGCATCGCCGCGCTGTTCCTGGCCGGCGCCGATCGTTTCAACGAGGAGCATGTCGAACTTTTCGACGATGTGCTGGGGCGGCTGATCGTCGAGATCGAAACCCGCGCCCGCGCCGAACTCGCCGCCCGGCTCGCCCCGGTGGCGAACGCGCCGGCCGGCGTGATCCGCTCGCTGGCGACGGATTCCGACATCGAGGTGGCGCGTCCGGTGCTGGCGCAATCCGCCCAGCTCAGCGAACAGGACCTCGTCGAGATCGCGGAGAGTCACGGCCAGGGCCACCTGCTGGCCATCGCGGATCGCGCCGACCTCGGCGAGGCCGTGACGAATGTGCTGGTCGCGCGCGGCGACAGGCGGGTGGTTCATCATGTCGCGGAAAACGCGACCGCCCGCCTCTCCGACGACAGCTTCTCCACCCTGGTGAAGCGGTCGGAGCGCGACGGCGTTCTGGCCGAGAAGGTCGGCGGCCGTCCGGACATTCCGCCGCGGCTGTTCCGCGAATTGCTGCTGCGGGCCACGGATGTGGTGCGCGACCGGCTGCTGGCTTCCGCGCGGCCGGACATTCAGGATGACATCCGCCAGGTGCTGGCGAAAATCTCCGGCGAGGTCGGGGCTCGGGAAGGCCGTGATTTTGCCGCCGCCAGCCGCACGGTGGAGGCGCTGGCGGCGGCCGGCGGCCTCGACGAGGATGCGATGCTGGGCTTTGCCCGGGACGGCCGGTTCGAGGAAACGGCGGTCTGCCTCTCGATGCTGAGCGATGTGCCGCTGGACACCATCGACCGGCTGATGAGCGGCGAGCGGCCGGACCCGATCCTGATCCTCTGCCGGGCCTCCGGTTGGGACTGGCCGACGGCCCGGGCGCTGATGGCGGTTCGGCCGGCCTCGGTGGGCGGGCGCGCCGGGGGGATCGATACCGCCCTTGCGAATTTCGAGCGGCTCGCGCCGGCGACGGCCCAGCGGGTGGTGCGGTTCTGGCAGGTCCGGCCGGACGATGCCTCGGCGGGCTAACGGCTCGTCGCCGGTCTCTCAGAGCCTCCTGAAAATCAGGTAGCAGGGCGTGCGCCCCTCGCGGATCGCCTTGGCCTCGTAGCGGGTCCGCACGAAGCCCGGCCAGGGCAGGCGCCAGTCATCGGCGCATTGCGCCGTCCAGACGAAATCCGGCGTGCGGAGGAGCCGCCGAAGCGTCCAGTCCACATAATCGGGAATGTCGCTGGCGAAGCGGAATTCCCCGCCCGGCCGCAGCACCCGCGCCAGCTTGGCGATGGTCGCCTCCTGCACGAAACGGCGCTTCCAGTGCCGCTTCTTCGGCCACGGGTCGGGGTAAAGCAGATCGACGCGGGCGAGGGAGGCCGGCGGTAGCCAGTCCAGCAGCGGCACGGCGTCCTCGAAATGCAGCCGGACGTTATTCAGGGCCTGCCGCTCGATGCCGGCCAGCGCCTTGGCCATGCCGTTGAGATAAGCCTCGCTGCCGAGATAGCCGATGCCGGGATTGGCCGCCGCCTGCGCCAGAAGATGCTCCGCGCCGCCGAAGCCGATCTCCAGATGCACTGCCGTGACGCCGGGAGGAAACAATGTGCTCACATCCGCGGGCGGCGGCCGGGTGAGGTCGAGGCCGAGCTGCGGCAGCAAGGTATCGAACAGATATTTCTGATGGTCGCGCAGGGCGTGGCCCTTGCGGCGTCCGAAAAATGCGCCGTCGCGGCGGTGTTGCGTCACGGTATCGGTCATTGACGACTGTTCTCTGCGCCGCACCGGCGGCATCGATCGGTTTCCGACAGGCTTCGGGGCGGCCCGCGCTCAAAG
>DATMEW010000034.1:0-11532 GCA_035556495.1 Xanthobacteraceae bacterium
GCGGAGATGCGCCGCCTCGGCTCGCTCGTCATGCGCGAGGGCGACCGCCATCAGGTCCCTGCCGGCGGCGCGCTGGCCGTGGATCGTGACGGCTTCTCCGCCGCCGTGACGCAGGCGCTCAGCGAGCATCCGCTCATCACCATCTCACGCGGAGAGATCGCCGGCCTGCCGCCGGAGGACTGGGACAACGTCATCGTCGCGACGGGCCCGCTGACCTCGCCGGCGCTGGCGCAGGCCATCGCCAAGCTCACCGGCAGCGACGCCCTTGCCTTTTTCGACGCCATCGCGCCGATCGTCCATCGCGACTCCATCGACATGGACAAGGCCTGGTTCCAGTCCCGCTACGACAAAACCGGCCCAAGCGGCAGCGGCGCGGATTATATCAACTGCCCGCTGGATCGCGATCAATATGCCGCCTTCATCGCCGCGCTGCTGGACGGCGAGAAGACATCCTTCAAGGACTGGGAAACCAACACGCCGTATTTCGACGGCTGCCTCCCCATCGAGGTCATGGCGGAGCGCGGGCCGGAAACCCTGCGCTTCGGCCCGATGAAGCCGGTCGGCCTCACCAATCCGCACAAGCCGGACCAGAAGCCCTATGCCGTCGTGCAGCTTCGTCAGGACAACAAGCTCGGCACGCTCTACAACATGGTCGGCTTTCAGACCAAGCTGAAGCATGGCGAACAGACCCGCATCTTCCGCACCATTCCCGGCCTTGAAGGCGCGGAATTCGCGCGGCTCGGCGGCCTGCATCGCAACACCTTTCTCAACTCGCCGCAGTTGCTCGACGCGACGTTACGCCTGAAGGCCGCGCCGCGCCTGCGCTTCGCCGGGCAGATCACCGGCTGCGAGGGCTATGTCGAATCCGCCGCGGTCGGCCTGATGGCGGGACGCTTCGCGGCGGCGGAACGCCTTGGCCGCGCCGCGCAACTGCCGCCCGCCACCACGGCTCATGGCGCGCTGCTCGGCCATATCACCGGTGGACATATCGCCGATGACTCCGGGCCGCGTTCATTCCAGCCGATGAATGTGAATTTCGGCCTGTTCCCGCCGCTCACGGACGCGCCGACCCATGACGCCGATGGCAAAAAGCTGCGCGGGCCGGAGCGTGGCGTGGCCAGGAAGCGCGCGCTCTCCGCCCGCGCGCTGGACGATCTTTCCCAATGGCTCGGCGCGGATAGCGCGCAAGCGGCGGAATAACACCTCGGGTGCGAGCCCGCCTGCGATCATGCTTTTTACTGGAGCATGATCTTGTCCGAAAACCGCTTCACACTTTTCGGGATCATGCTCTATCTAAACATCCGCTCGGGCTTGCGGGACGCGCGCCACAGCAGCCATTGCCGCCGCCATGCCGGACTGTCGATGAAGGCATAAGGATCGTCCCCGGCGCGGGCGAAGCGGCGCAGCCGCGCACCGACCAGCGCATAAGGCATCAGCGCCGGCAGCGCCGCCGCCGGCAGCAGGTCGAGATGGCCGCCGGCTTCCGCCAGCCGTTGCTGCGCCAGCATCCGTAGCTCCCCCGCCGCCGCGCGCAGCTTCGCATGGTCGCCACCCGGCACCATGTCTTCATCCCCGACCCCGTGACGCTCGGCGACATCCACAGGAAGAAAGAATCGCGAAGCGGCAACATCGGCCGGCAGGTTCACCAGATGCCGCGCCAGCGTGGCGGCGACGGCCAGCGGCCGCACCAGCGGCGCGAGATGGGTTTCATGGCCGTCCATCAGAATCCGGATCGCACAGGCGAGCAGCGCGCCGGCGGTATCCATCGCATAGGATTCGAACGCGGAAAGGCTCGCCATCGGCTCGTCATAGATATCGAACCGCCGCGCCGCGACGACATTGTCCAGCAACGCCGGCGGCAGGTGATAGCCGGAGACCGTCGCCATCAATGCGCCCGCAACGGGGTTCGAACGCGCCTCCTCGGCCCGCAGGCCGCTGAGCACCTCGCTCCACCATTGCAGGCGGATCTCCCCCGGCAGCGGTCCGCTCACCTTCTCGCGGACCCGCGCCAGCTCGATATCGAAGGCATGCAGCGCGAACAGTCCGCTACGATGACGCAGCGGCGCGAACAGCGTTGCGAGATAGCGGTCACGATCCGCCTCCCGCACCAGCTTTTCGCAATGGGCCACATTGTCCATGATGTCGGCTCGTCACCCCGGTTCGATGCGCATCCGGCCGCCGTGGCGGCGGAATCGCAGCGGTCAATCAACGGCGATGAGCCCGGCTGCGACCCGCCGACTCTCCACCACCATGACGTTATAGGTCCTTACCGCGGCGCCGGTCGGCATCACATCCACGCTGACATTCAGCGCGCGGAGCCGCTCGCGCAGATGCGGCGACAGCGGCCGCAGGTCCATGCCGGTGCCGAGCAGGACGAAATCCAGCCCCTCGCCGGCATCCAGAATCGGCTTCAGTGCCCGGTCGTCGATCTCGCGCGGCTCGGCCGGCGGCCATGCCCAGATGCCGGCCGGGAGACAGAGAATGGAGCCGCGATGGGACATGCCGCCGAAGCGGAACCCGCCGTTGCCATAGGCGTCGATGGGCGCGGCATGGGGAAGATGGCGCTCGCCGGTCAGTCCGCTCATCCGGGTCCCCGTTCGGTTCAGGGCCGCGACGGCTTGTCCTCGACATCGTCGTCGCTGCCGCGATTCTGGCCGACGCCGAGATAGAGCAGCAGCGGAGCGGCGATCAGGATCGAGGTATAGCTGCCGACCAGCACCACGCCGAAGGTCATCACCGCCGTGAAGCCGTGGATCGCCTGCCCGCCGAAGATCAGCAGCGCGAGCAGGGCCAACGTCACGGTGACATGGGTGATGACCGAGCGCGACAGCGTCGAGTTGCAGGCGAGGTTCAGCAGTTCGTCGATCGGCATCTTCTTGTAGCGGCGCAGCAGCTCGCGGATGCGGTCGTAAATGACCACCGTGTCGTTCAGCGAATAGCCGAGAATGGTGAGCAGCGCCGCGATGCTGGTCAGGTCGAAGTCGATCTGCATGATCGACATGAAGCCGATGGTCAGCACGATGTCGTGCAGATTGGCGATGGTCGCGCCCAGCGCGAACTGCCACTCGAAGCGGAACCAGAGATAGATGAGGATGCCCGTGATCGCGAGCACCATGCCGAGCGCGCCATAGGCCAGCAGTTCGGTCGAGACGCGCGGTCCCACGACCTCGACGCGCCGATACTCCAACTCCTCGCCGAGGGCGGCGCGCGCCTTCTGCACCGCCACCTGCTGGGCATCGTCGCCGCCGGGCTGCTGGGCGATACGGATCAGCACGTTGCTGGGTCCGCCGAATTCCTGGAGTTGGAACTCGCCGAGTTCGAGCGCCCCCAGCGTGGCCCGCATCTTGGCGAGATCGGCCGCGCGGCCGTCCTTCTCCTGCACCTCGATCAGCGTGCCGCCGACGAAGTCGATGCCGTAGTTCAGGCCATGGGTGAAGTAGAGCACCACCGCGAACACCGACAGCACCGCCGAGATCGGGAAGCTGATGCGCCGGAAGCGGATGAAGTCGAAGCGGGTATCGTCGGGGACGAGGCGAAGGAGGCGCACGGGGAACTCGCTTGCTGGCGGCCGGCCGGGATCAGATCGGCACGACTTTCGGACGCTGCCACCGCACCCACAGGGCGACGATGACGCGCGTCAGCGTGAAGGCGGTGAAAACGGTTGTGATGATGCCGATGCCGAAGGTCACGGCAAAGCCGCGCACCGGTCCGGTGCCGATGTAGAACAGCACGGCGGCGGCGATGAAGGTCGTAATGTTGGAATCGAGGATCGTTGCCAGCGCGCGGGTGAAGCCGGCATCGATGGCCGAGATGGCGCTGCGGCCGGCCCGCACTTCCTCGCGGATGCGCTCGTAGATCAGCACGTTGGAATCCACCGCGATGCCGACCGTGAGCACGATGCCGGCGATGCCGGGCAGCGTCAGCGTGGCGTTGAGCAGCGACAGGACACCGAAGATCATCGCGACGTTGATGGCGACCGCAAGCGAGGCGAAGATGCCGAACAGGCCATAGGTCGCGATCATGAAGATCACCACCGCCGCCGAACCGATGTAGGAGGCGAGCATGCCCTTCTCGATGGAATCCTGGCCGAGCCCGGGGCCGACGGTACGCTCCTCGATGATGGTCAGGGGCGCGGGCAGCGCGCCGGCGCGCAGCAGGATCGAGAGGTCGTTGGCCTGTTCGAGGGTGAAGCTGCCGGAGATCTGGCCGGAGCCGCCGATGATCGGCTCGCGGATCACCGGCGCGGAGATCACCTCGTTGTCCAGAACGATGGCGAAGGGCCGGCCGACATTCTCCTGGGTCGCCTGGGCGAAGCGTCGGGCGCCGCCGGAATTGAAGCGGAACGACACGATCGGCTCGCCGGTCCGCTGGTCGAAGCCGGGCTGCGCGTCGGTCAGGTCCGCGCCGGGCACGAGCACCTGCTTGCGGATGACATAGAGCGCACCGCCTTCCGCGCGGGTCCCGCGCAGCAGTTCCGATTCCGGCGGCGTGCCGCCGGGCTGCTGGGCCTGCTCCGGCGTCACCGAGGTGTCCACCATGCGGAAGTCCAGCTTCGCCGTGGTGCCGAGCAGCGCCTTGAGGCGGGTGGGGTCTTGCAGGCCGGGCACCTGCACCAGCACGCGGTCCGCGCCCTGGCGCTGGATCAGCGGCTCGACGGTGCCGAGTTCGTTGACGCGCCGTTCGACGATCTGGATCGACTGGTCCACCGCCTGCCGGACCCGTTCGATCACGGCGGGCTCGGTGGATGTCAACTGGATGAGGTTGCCGTTGGTGGTGATGTCGACGCTGCGCGCGCCGGTCGTGGCGAGAATGCCGCCCAGCGGCTGCGACAGGTCGCGCAGCTTGGCGAGCGCGTTCTGGACATCATTCGGCTCGCGAATGCGGACCTCGACGCTGTTGCCCCGCTGGGCAAGGCCGGTATAGGCGATGCGCGCGTCGCGCAGCACGCGCCGGGTGTCGTCCAGCAGCGCCTGCTGCTTCTCGCGGCGGACGGCGTTGGCATCCACCTGCAACAGGATATGCGAGCCGCCTTGCAGATCGAGGCCGAGCACGATGTGCCGCTGCGCCCAGGTCGGCCAGCGGTCCCGCACGCTTTCGGGGACAAAATTCGGAGCGGCGAACATGCAGACGACAAAGGCCGTCAGCAGGATCGCAGCGATCTTCATGGGCGACATATACAGCATGGCTCAACCGCTCCGACCGTGACTTCCGGGAACCGACGTGTCAGTTCGCCTCGTCTTTCACGGGCTCGCCCTTGGCCCGGACGCCGGAGACCATTCCCCGCACCTGGCGGATACGGATCCCCTCGGAAATCTCGACCTCCAGGGTCTCGTCGTCGATCACCTTGGTCACCTTGCCGATCAGGCCGCCGGACGTGATGACGGTGTCGCCGCGCCGCACGTTCTTGATCATCTCCTGATGTTCCTTCGCCCGCTTCTGCTGGGGGCGCAGGATCAGGAAATACATGATGACGAAAATCAGCACGAAGGGCAGCAGGGACACCAGCAGATTGTCGCCCCCGGCGGCGCCGCCAAACTGGGCGAAAGCAGGTGTCACGAGCATGGGAGCGTCCTTCGGATGCGGCGCTGGCGCCGAAAAGGTTAAAAAGCCGGCGGACTATAGCGGCCGCGCCCTCAATTGCAACGTGGCAGGAGGTTCGCCGCCGCATCGGGACAGGGATCGCCCGCTTGCCCCGGTCCGGCCGGACCGATAAGCAACGGCACGAACGCTTTCCAGCCCGGTTCCGATATAATTATGGCTTCTTCCGGTTCAACATCCCCTCTCGACCCCGACCTGCTGCGGAGAATCACCGAGGCGCTGGAGCGCCTCGCACCCCTGCCCGCGACTGCGCCCGACCTTTCCGCCGCGGACGCTTTCGTCTGGCAGCCGAAGGGCTCGCGGCTGCAACCCGTCCCGCGGGTCAACCGCGTCGAGATGGTGCTGCTCAAGGGCGTGGACCGGGTCCGCGACACCCTTCAGGAGAATACTGAGCGCTTCATGCGCGGCCTGCCGGCCAACAACGCCCTGCTCTGGGGCGCGCGCGGCATGGGCAAGTCGTCGCTGGTCAAGGCCGTTCATGCGACGGTCGGACGCGCCGCGCCGGCCGGAGGTCCCCGCCTGAAGCTGGTGGAAATCCACCGCGAGGACATCGAGAGCCTGCCGGACCTGATGACCATCATGCGCAATTCGCCGCATCGCTTCATCGTGTTCTGCGACGATCTCTCCTTCGATGCGGACGACACCTCCTATAAATCCCTGAAGGCGGTGCTGGACGGCGGCATCGAGGGTCGCCCGGACAATGTGGTTTTCTACGCGACATCCAACCGGCGGCATCTGATGCCGCGGGAGATGATGGACAACGAACGCTCCACCGCCATCAACCCTGGCGAGGCGGTCGAGGAAAAGGTCTCGCTGTCCGACCGTTTCGGCCTCTGGCTCGGCTTCCACCGGTGCAGCCAGGACGAATATCTCGCGA
The DNA here is from genome assembly GCA_035556495.1 of Xanthobacteraceae bacterium. Classification (GTDB taxonomy): domain Bacteria; phylum Pseudomonadota; class Alphaproteobacteria; order Rhizobiales; family Xanthobacteraceae; genus CANKHJ01. The sequence goes on from DATMEW010000034.1 coordinate 6,476, forward strand.
TGATCGACGGCTATGTGGCCCACTTCGGCCTGAACCATCCGGCCGACGCCCTGCGCCGCGAGGCGCTGGAATGGGCGACGACGCGCGGCGCGCGGTCCGGCCGCGTGGCCTGGCAGTTCATTCAGGACCTTGCCGGCCGGCTCGGCGTGACGCTGAAGGCGGACTGAGCGGCGCTGAAAGCCGCCGCGAAACGAAAAAGCCGGGCGCGCGCCCGGCTTTCCTGTCTGGTCGTCCTTGTCTGGTCGTCGGCCGCGATCAGGTCCCGCTGAGGAACTGCATCGGGTCCACCGGCGTCGAGCCCTTCCGGATCTCGAAGTGGAGCTGCGGGGACGAGACGTTGCCGGTCTGGCCGGCCTTGGCGATATTCTGGCCGCGCTTGACGGTGTCGCCGCGCTTCACCATCAGCTCGCTGGCATGGGCATAGGCGCTGACATAGCCGTTGGCGTGGCGCACCAGCACCAGATTGCCGTATCCCTTCAGCTCGTTGCCGGCATAGGCCACGACGCCGTCCTCGGCCGCCTTCACCGCGGTGCCTTCCGGCACGGCGAGGTTGATGCCGTCATTCTGCTGGCCGTTGGTCTTCGGACCGAAACCGGCGATGACCCGGCCACGCACCGGCCAGCGGAAGCCCGGCAGCGCGCCGGTCGCTTCGGCGCTCTTGGCGGCGGAGGTGTCGGCCTCCGGCACTTCCGTGACGGCGGAGGCGACGCGCGCGGTCTCGACCGGACCGGCGGGACCCGCCGAGGCGACGCGCTTGGTCGGCAATGCCGCCGCCGCGACGGCGGGCTGGGCCGGCACGGTGGCCGGCGCGGCCGCCAGCGTCGGGGCCGGCGCAGCGGTGCCACCTGCCGGGATGACGACCTGATCGCCGGGGCTCAGCCGGGTCTGCGGCGTGATGTTGTTGGCTTTCGCCAGTTCCGCGAACGGACGGTTATAGGTCCGGGCGATGGTGGTGAGGGTTTCGCCCTGCTTCACCACATGCACATTCCGGCCGGCGGCGGCGCGCGGGTTCGCGGCGACGGCCGGCTGGGCCGGACGCTGCGCCGGCATGGACGCGAAGGACGCCGGCTGCGGCTGGGCCGCGGCGACGGGCTGGCTCGCGCCGCGCGGGATCGTCAGGCGCTGGCCGGCGCGCAGCGACTGACCCGGCTGAAGGCCGTTGGCCTGACGGATGGCCTGTGCGGACACGCCGTAGCGCTGGGACAGCCCGCCGAGCGTATCGCTGGAACCGACGATGATGGCCGTGCCGCCGCTCCAGTTGCTGGATGCCATCTGCGAGGCGCCGGACGGCTGGGAGTTCGCGGGCGGCGCGCTGGCGACGGCCGGCTGCGAGGAGGCGCGATAGTCGCTGGCGCCGTAACCACTGCCGGACCCGCCGCCATAGGCCGGATAGCTGGCCTGGTTGCTGTAGCTGCCGCCACCGCCCTGGGACGCGACCGGCGGCAGGCTCTGGCTGGAGATCGGCTGGCGCTCCACGCGGGCGACCGGCGCGGGCTGACCGTAGCCCGGCTGCTGGCCATAGCCGGGCTGGACCGAACCGGTGACCTCGCCACGCGGGACCGACGCCTGCGGGGAATTGAACGGATTGGCATCGAACCGCGCGACGTCGGAACTGCAACCGGCGACGCCGGCGGCCATCAAGGTCACCATCGCCACGCGGGATGACAAGCGCGAGCGGACCGTCTCGACGAACACACGCATGGGGCTACTCACTGAACGCGAAACCACTTCACGCCACAGTTAATCCCCTTGAGGTAAAAATTGGTTTAAGCGGTCAACGGCGTCTTAAGGCTGATGGCGCGAAAGGATGCCCGCCGCCACAATCCGCGCTCAGAGTTCCCGCGCCTGCCCCGCCAGCAGGGGCACGAAACGGACCGGGATCAGTTCCTCCGTCTTGAGCGTGCCGCCCGTGCAGCGCAGGCGCACGAGGCGTTGCGCGCCGTCCTGCGGGCCGAGCGGCGCGACCAGCACGCCGTCTTCCGCAAGCTGCCCGACCAGCGCCTCCGGCACGCTTTCCGCCGCCGCCGTCACCATGATGCGGTCATACGGCGCGCCGGCGGCGAAACCCGCCATGCCGTCCCCGTGCACGACCTCGACATTATCGTAGCCCAGCATGCGCAGCCGGTTCCGCGCCTGGTCTGCCAGGGTCCGATACCGCTCCACGCTGACGACGCCGGCGGCAAGGCGCGAGAGCACGGCGGCCTGATAACCGGAGCCGGTGCCGATCTCCAGCACGCGGTGATGCCGGCGCACGTCCAGCTTCTCGGTCATATAAGCAACGACATAAGGCTGACTGATGGTCTGGCCGCAGGCGATCGGCAGCGCGTGGTCCGCATAGGCGTCGTCGACATGGGCGGCCTCGACGAAATGCTCCCGCGGCACCTCGTCCATGGCGCGCAGCACCGCCGGATCGACGATCCCGCGCTGCCGGAAACCCAGCAGGAACTGCATGCGGCCGACACGCTCGTCCGGCGAATGATCCGACATCATGACCTCGACAACCCACGTTCTGCGGCAGCACCCGCCCCGGCGCAAGACCAGATATCAGAACCGAATATCCTGCGCCGCCCAAGACCAGATTGCCGCCTCCCCGCTCAGCCTGTAGGAATCCGGATGGGCGCCTGCCCTCCGGAATCCCGCCCCGACGCAGCAACAGGATCTTGCCTCATGACGGCTTCCGACCACACGGGCCAGCACGACCAGCGGCCGCGGCCGGCCGCATCGCCCCGGCGCGTGCTGCTCGTCGAGGACGAGATGATGATCCGCCTGCTGCTGGAGGACATGCTCGAAGACCTCGGCTACAGCATCGCGGCGACCGCCGGCCATGTCGAGGAAGGCACGAAGCTCGCCCGCGAGGCCGAGTTCGACTTCGCCATTCTGGACATGAATCTCAACGGCAGGTCGGTTCTGCCGGTGGCGGATGCGCTGGCCGAACGCGGGCTGCCGTTCCTGTTCGCGTCCGGCTATGGGGAAGAAAGCATTCCCGACGGCCATCGCGGCCGCCCGACGCTCCAGAAGCCGTTCAAGCAGGAAAGCCTCGAACAGGCGCTGGAAAAGCTACTGGGCCATTGATCCGGCACCCGCCGCTCCAGCCTGTTTCTGTCAGCCCCGCCCAGCGAAGGCTTCCGCAAGTCTGGTCATGTAAGGCTTGTCGGTCATGTCCAGTTTCAGCGGCGTGACCGAGACCTTGTTGTTCGCGAGCGCGAACAGGTCGGTGCCGTCGAGGCCCGTGGGCGGCGGCAGGCCGCGCTCATAGGCCACCCAGAAATACGGATTGCCGCGCCCGTCCTCCCGCGGCTCGATGCGCAGAAGCTGCTGGTCGCGCTTGCCCTGCGTGGCGACCGCAATTCCCGTCACCTCGTCGGGCTTGCAGTTCGGGAAATTCACGTTGATCAGGGTGTCGCGCGGCATGCCGAGCGCCAGCGCGCGGCGCACGACTTCCGGGCCGTGGCGCTCCGCCGTCGCCCAGTGCGGCGCATGGCGGCTGCCCGGCCCGATGGCCTGGGACAGCGCGAAGGACGGAATGCCAAGCACCGTACCTTCCTTCGCGGCCGCGATGGTGCCGGAATAGTTCACGTCCTCGGCGGCGTTGCGGCCGCGGTTGACGCCGGAGAGAATGAGATCGACCTTGCCCTCCGGCACCACATGACGCACGCCCATGATGACGCAGTCGGTCGGCGTGCCCTTCACCGCGAAGCGCCGCTCGCCGAGCTGGCGCAGCCGCAGCGGATCGTTCAGCGACAACGAATGCGACACACCGGACTGGTCGTATTCCGGCGCGACGATCCACACATCGTCCGACAGCGCGCGGGCGATGTCCGCGCAGGTGTCGAGGCCGGGCGAATTGATGCCGTCGTCGTTGGTCACGAGAATGCGCATATCGTTCCTTTTTCACCGCTCCTGTTGCGAGGGCGGTCGGCTCGCGAAGCGGGACGGTCGGGAGCATGTCCTGCCGCCGATATTACCTCCACCTCAACCTCTCCCCACAAGCCGGCGCGGGAGAAGACAGGCAAGAGGCGGCTTTCACGCCCGCGCCCCGAACGTCATTGCCCGATGACCTTGAGGCCGCCCATGTAATTCTGAAGCACGTCCGGCACCGCGATGGAGCCATCGGCCTGCTGATAGGTCTCCATCACGGCGATGAGCGCGCGGCCGACCGCGACGCCGGAGCCGTTCAGCGTGTGGACATGGCCCTTCACCTTGCCGTCCCTGCCCTTGTAGCGGGCCTTCATGCGCTGGGCCTGAAAGTCACCGCAGACTGAGCAGGAGGAAATCTCGCGATACATCCCCTGCCCCGGCAGCCAGACCTCGATGTCATAGGTCTTCTGCGAGGCGAAGCCCATGTCGCCGGTGCAGAGCGTGACGACGCGGTAATGCAGGTCCAGCCGGCGCAGCACCTCCTCGGCGCAGGCCAGCATGCGCTCATGCTCGTTCTTCGATTCTTCCGGCGTCGTGATGGACACCATCTCGACCTTGGTGAACTGATGCTGGCGGATCATGCCGCGCGTATCGCGGCCCGCCGCGCCCGCTTCGGCGCGGAAGCATTGCGTCAGCGCGGTGAGCCGCAGCGGCAGCTCGGCCTCGTCGGTGATCGCCTCGCGGACGAGATTGGTGAGCGGCACTTCGGCGGTCGGGATGAGCCAGAGACGCTCATGGGCGATCAGCTTCTCAAGGTTGCTCGACACCTTGGCCATCAATTGACCCGGCTGTTCACCCATCGTTGCAACGGTGACGCCCTGCTCGTCCATCGCAGGAATCAGAGCATCGGACGTAAACCGCATCGGGTCAAAAGGTTCTCTACTCGTCGGGAACTGATCATCCCGAAACTTCGGCAACTGCGCCGTGCCGAACATGGCGTCGTCGCGGACCAGCAGCGGCGGGTTCACTTCCGTATAGCCATGTTCGCCGGTGTGAAGATCGAGCATGAACTGGCCGAGCGCGCGTTCGAGACGTGCAAGGCCGCTCTTGAGCACCACGAAGCGCGCGCCGGAGAGTTTCGCGGCCGTCTCGAAATCCATCTGGCCGAGCGCCTCGCCCAGCTCGAAATGCTGCTTCGG
>DATMEW010000035.1:0-20068 GCA_035556495.1 Xanthobacteraceae bacterium
CATCGATATCGGCGATCCTCAATCCATCGACGCCGTCGCCCGCGACATCGCGGCGAACGAAGGCGCGATCCACGGCCTCGTGAACAACGCGGCGATCGCCACCGATGTCGGCGGCAAGCTGTTCGAGGACATCGAGATCGACCTGTGGGACCGGGTGATGCGCGTGAACATCCGCGGCACCTGGCTCGTCACCCGCGCGCTGACGCCGCTGCTGGAAAAGGGCGGCGACGGCCGTATCGTCAACCTTGCCTCGGACACCGCGCTGTGGGGCGCACCGCGCCTGCTGGCCTATGTCGCCAGCAAAGGCGCGGTAATGGCGATGACGCGCTCGCTTGCCCGCGAACTCGGGCCGCGCGGCATCGGCGTCACCGTCATCGCGCCGGGCATCATGCGCTGCGAGGCGACGGAATATGTGCCGCCGGAACGGCACGAGCTTTACGAGACCGGCCGCGCCGTGCCCGGCCCGCAGGACCCCGAAGACATTACCGAGACGGTCGCCTTCCTGCTCACCCCCGGCGCGCTGGCGCTGACCGGCCAGACCCTGCCGGTCGATGCGGGCTTCGTGTTCACATGAGCGCAGCGTCCCTCACACGCATCACCAGCGGCGGCGTTGCGCTGCTCCACCGCGAGGCATCCCGAGGCGCGCAGACCCTCGCGCTGCTGCACGGCATCGGCAGCAACGCGGAGTCCTTCCGGCCGCTGATCGACGCGCTCGATCCCGCCTTCGGCATCGTCGCATGGGATGCGCCGGGCTATGGCGACAGCATCCCGCTGGCGCCGGCATGGCCGGATGCGTCGGACTATGCCGCGGTGCTGGCCGCCCTGCTCGACCGGCTGGACGTGCCGCGCGCGGTCATCCTCGGCCATTCCCTCGGCGCGCTTGTCGCCGGCCGCTTCGCCGCGACATGGCCGCAGCGCACCGCCCTGCTCGTCGTCGTCTCGCCGGCGCTGGGCTATCAGGCGGACCCGGGCCAGCCGCTGCCGGCATCGGTCGCGAAGCGGCTCGACGATCTCGACCGGCTCGGACCACAGGCTTTCGCAGCCGCCCGGGCCCCCGGCCTCGTCAGCGATCCCGCCGCCTATCCCCGGGCGCTGGCATCCGTGCAGGCCGCCATGGCCGCGGTGAAGCGCCCCGGCTACGATCAGGCGACACGCATGCTCGGCAGTGGCGACCTGCTGGCGGACATGGCGCGCATCATCGTGCCGGCGCTGGTGATGACCGGCGACGCCGACCGCCTCACACCGCCGGACAACGCTGCCCGCGCCTTCGCCGCCCTGTCCGCAACGCTGCCCGGCATCGCGCGCACCATTCCCGGCGGCGGCCATGCCGTGCTCCAGGAGCAGCCGCAGCCCGCCGCAGCCTTCATCGCAGAAGCCATCGCGACGATGGCTGCCACCGACCCACGGATCGTGAATCATGTTTGACCGCCCGTCCCCCGTCAGCCCGTCGCGGGATGCCTATATCGCGCCGCCGGTGCAGCGCGCCGTCCGGCTCATCCGCCATATCGCGGACGGCCATCCCGCCATCAACATGAGCGAAACGGCCAAGGCGCTCCAGATCAACCGCACGACCCTGCTGCGTCTGCTGCATACGCTGGAGAGCGAGGGCTTCATCGAGAAACGCCCCGGCGGCGCGGGCTATCAGGTCGGCATCACCCTGCTCGGCATCGCCGCGCGCACCCTGTTCTCGCAGGACATCGTGCAGGTGGCGATCCCGGTGCTGACGCGCCTTGCGGAAGCGCTCAACCTGTCCAGCCATCTCGGCGTGCTCGATGGCGCGGAAGTGGTCTATCTGGTGCGGCGCACGCCCAACACGGCGCTGGCCAGCAACATCCGCGTCGGCAGCCGCCTGCCGGCCCATGCCACCACAATGGGCCGCATCATTCTCGCGCATATGACGGCGGGCGAGATCGCCGCGCTCTATGACGGCCGCGAGATGAAGCGGTTCTCCGAACACACCGTGACGGACCTGCCGGCGCTTCACGCGCGCGTCGCGCTCGACCGCGCCGCCGGCATCACCTGGAGCGACGCCCATTTCGAGCGCGGCATCTCGTCCGCCGCCGTCGCGGTGTTCGATTTCGCCGGCGCACCGGTCGGGGCGATCAACGTCTCCGGCACGACGCCGGGCTTCGGCGACGACGCCCGGCGCGCGGCGATCGGCAGTGCGCTGAAGGCCGCGGGCGTTGAGATTTCGCAGCGGCTCGGCTGGCCCGGCCCATCGGACAGGGATGCCGCTTCACGGCCGAAGATCGAGGAGATGGCCTGATGGATCTGGCTCTGGACGGCAAGGTTGCCGTCGTCACCGGCGGCAGTTCGGGCATCGGGCTCGCCACCGCGCGGCTCATGCTGGCGGAGGGGGCGTCGGTCGCCATCTGCGGCCGCGACGCCGAACGGCTCACGCAAGCGAAAGCATCGCTGGATGTCGACGACAGCCGGCTGCTGACGATGGCCTGCAATGTGCTCAAGCAGGACGAGGTCGCGGCCTTCGCGGCGGCGGTGGAGCGCTGGAAAGGCGGCTGCGACATCCTCGTGAACAATGCCGGCCAGGGCCGGATGTCGACCTTCGCCGACACCACGGACGAAGCGTGGCGGCAGGAGCTGGAGCTGAAATTCTTCAGCCAGATCTATCCCGTGCGCGCGTTCAAGCCGCTTCTGGACAAAAGCGACGCGGCCGCGATCCTCACCGTCAACGCGCTGCTCGCCTATCAGCCCGAGCCGTACATGGTCTGCACATCGGCAGCGCGCGCCGGCGTGCAGAATCTCGTCAAGTCGCTGGCGGGCGAATTCGCTCCGCGCATCCGCGTCAACTCCATCCTGCTGGGCCTGATCGATTCCGGCCAGTGGCAGCGCCGCTTCTCCGCGCGGGAAGACCAGTCGCAGAGCCGCGAAAGCTGGTATGCCGATCTCGCGCGCTCGCGCCATATCCCGATGCAGCGCCTCGGCGAGCCTGAGGAAGTGGCGCGCGCCATCGCGTTTCTCTGCTCTCCGGCAGCCAGCTTCATCACCGGTGCGCAGCTCGAAATCTCGGGCGGCGTGTCCCGCTCCATGTGACTTCAGAACCCGTAACGGACCCGACCATGACCGCGCCCGCCACCAGAACCCATCACGCCTCGTCGAATGTCACCGAGCCGGTCGGCGATCTCGTCGCCCATGCGCTGGCCGAACTCGGCGTGACCACCGTGTTCGGCGTCATCTCGATTCACAACATGCCGATCCTCGACGCCATCGCGCGGCAGGGACGCATCCGCTTCATCACCAGCCGCAGCGAGGCCGGCGCGATGAACATGGCGGACGCCTATGCCCGGGTCTCGCGCTCGCTCGGCGTCGTCTTCACCAGCACCGGCACGGCCGCCGGCAACGCCTGCGGCTCGCAGGTGGAGGCGCAGACGGCGGGCTCGCCCGTACTGCACATCACCTCGCAGGTGGACCGCGCCTTCATGGACCGGGACCGCGCGCCGATCCATGACGTGCCGCGCCAGGCGGACATGCTCAAGGCCGTGTCCAAGAGCTATTTCCGGGTCTGGGAAGGCCGCACGACGCTGGCCATGATCGAGGCCGCAGCCCGTGCGGCGCTGACCGCGCCGACCGGCCCGGTCTCGCTGGAAATTCCCATCGACGTCCAGCGCGAGCAGGTCGCGCGCCCGGCGCGGATCGCCTTTCCGCTGCTTCAGCCGCTGGCGGCCGACCCCGCCCAGCTCGACCAGCTCGCGGACATGCTGCGTCAGGCAAGACGTCCGGTGCTGTGGCTCGGCGGCGGCGCGCGCCATGCCGGCAAGGCCGCGCTGGCGCTGATGGAGCGTGGCCTCGCCATCGTCACCACCACCAACGGCCGCGCCGTGGTGCCGGAGGATCATCCCCGCACCCTCGGTGCCTTCAACATGACGCCGGAGGCGCAGGCGGTCTATGACAAGGCCGACCTGATGATCGTCGTCGGCTCGCGCCTGCGCGGCAACGAAACGCGCAACAACGAAAGCCCGCTGCCGCAGCCGCTGGTGCAGATCGACGCCGATCCGACGCAGGCGGCGCGCAACTATCCGGTGGATCTTTTCATCAACGCCGATGCAGCCGCCGCGCTTGAGGGCCTGCTGGCGCGCCTGCCCGACACGCTGGATGTCGATGCGGATTTCATCGGCAGCATCGCCGCCGCGCGGACAAAGTCGGAGGAGCGGCTGCGCGGCAGCCTCGGGCCCTATCGTATCGTGGCCGATCTGCTACGCCAGCGCGTGCCGGCGGGCCGCCATCCGTTCGTGCGCGACGTCACGGTGTCGAACAGCACCTTCGGCAACAAATATGTCCTGCTCGCCGCGCCCCATCTCGGCGTCCATGCGCTCGGCGGCGGCATCGGTCAGGGCGTCGCCATGGCGACCGGCGCGGCGCTGGCGGCGGCAGCCATCGGCGAGACCGCCAAGACCGTCGCGCTGCTGGGAGATGGCGGCACCATGGTCAATCTCGGGGAACTGGCCACCGCCGTCGAGACCGGCGCGGACATCGTCTATATCCTGATGAACGACGCCGGCTATGGCGTGATCCGCAACATCCAGGACGCACAATACGAAGGCCGGCGGCATTATGCCGACCTGCTGACGCCGGACTTCGGCCTGCTGGCGCGGTCGATCCAGCTGCCCCACGAAAAGATCTCGAAGATCGATGATTTCGCCGCCGCCTTCGACCGCGCGCTCAAGACCAGGGGCGCCTGCATGATCGAGGTGGACATGGTCACGATCGGTCCCTTCGCCGAAACCTTCGCCGGCCCGCCCGCCGGCGCGGCAGGACGGCTGTGATGAACACCCGAACAGAGGAGCCGCCGCAGCGCGGCCTCCGGCTCGGCCTGATCGGCTATGGCACCATCGCCGAGACGGTGCTGCAAAGCCTCACGGCGGCAGGGGCCGACGTTGCCCGGGTTGTCTGCTTGGCGAAAGCCGGCGCGGAGGACCGTGCGAAGGCGATGCTGGCGCGCCACCGTCCAGACGCCGCGCGGGATCGCGTGGTCGGCACGCCGGCAGCCCTCCTTGAGGCCGGCCTCGACCTCGCCGTCGAATGCGCCGGGCAGGACGCGCTGCGGAGCCTCGCCGCGCCGCTGTTGCGCGCCGGCACCGGCCTGATCCCCGCTTCGTTGGGCGCGTTCTCGGATGAAGCGTTCTGGGCGCAGGTCCGGCGGGCGGCCCGCGCCTCGGGCGCGAAAATCCATCTGCCGGCCGGCGCCATCGGCGGGCTGGACATCATCGGCGCTGCGCAGCTCGCCGGCATCGAGGAACTGACTTACATCTCGCGCAAGCCCCCGGCGGCGTGGCGGGGCACCCCGGCCGAAGGGCTGGTGGAGCTCTCCGCCCTGACGGCCGAGCGGACCTTCTACGAAGGCAACGCCCGGGACGCCACACGCGACTATCCCAAGAACGCCAATGTGGCAGCGGCTCTCGCCTTGGCCGGCCCGGGCTTCGCGCGGACCCATGTGCGGCTCGTCGCCGATCCGCAAGCCCGCGGCAACATCCACGAGATCGTGCTGCGTTCGGCCTGTGCCGACATGCGGCTGCGGATCGAGGGCCGGCCCGCGCCGGACAACCCCCGGACCTCGCTGACGACCGGCTACAGCGTCGCGCGGCTCGTGCTCGATCAGTTGACTGAAGCCGCATTCTGAGCGGACAGTATCCCGATGAAACCGACGGCAGACCGCGAAGCCGACGTCCTGCAACGCTTTCGCAGCCCGTTCCGGAAGGGCGAGGTCGAGGACCTGCGTGGCGTCGCCTTCGATACAGCGATAGACCTCGCCGGCGCACGGTTGCCGAATCTCGATCTCACCGGAGCGGTGTTCAACGCGGCAGTCAGTTTCCGGGGCGCGGTGTTCGATGGACTGGCCTGGTTCATCGGCGTGACGTTCAACGCGGGCGTGGACTTCAGCGGCGCGACCTTCACCAGCGACGCGCGCTTCGGACAGGCCCGCTTCGAACGGAGCGCCACTTTCTCCGACGCGGAATTCCGCGGCGTGGCGCAGTTCGACAAGGCCCGCTTCCGCGACGTCGCCTATCTCGACCACATGGTGTGCTTCGGCAACCTTTCGCTGGATTCAACCCGGTTCGACGCGGCCGCCTCGCTCCAGGACACCGAGTGCTTCGGCGGGCTGTGGGCGAACCGGGCCAGCTTCGCCACACGGCCGGATCTGCGCGGCATGGAGGTCCACGGCCGGACCTGGCTGGTCGGCATGTCGCTGCCGGACGCGGCCGCCGCCGGACACCCGGCCACCCATCTGGTCAGCTACGGCTATCGCTGGGAATGACGCGGCGCTCCCGTCAGGCGACATAGTCCGCGATCGGCCGCATCACCCGTCCGGCCACGATCGGCACGCAGTCTTCCGGAAAGTCCTGACGAAACCGGCCGCCGGCCGCCGCCGCCCGGTCCAGAAACTCTTCGAGCCGGGCCAGCGCGCCCGTGGCGATGTCGTGCAGAACCATCAGGCTCCACGACTGGCTCATGCACTGACCGACCGCACGATCCACCCAGCCGTCCGGGTCGTCCCAGTCCCGCGGCACGGCATTCCACAACACGCAAGTGAAGCCGCCCGCCGTGAGATGATCGACCGCGGGCTGGTTCAGAAGCCGCCGGTCCAGATTGCCGCCGCCACCGAACGGCCGGAACAGCCGCCGGGGCTCGGCCAGTTCGCCGAGCAATCGCTGGGTGCGCAGGATCTCGTCCACTGCGGAATCCGGCTCCGCACGCTCTCCGAATGGAACCGAATGGGTCCAGGTATGGTTGCCGATCCAGTGCCCCTGGGCATGGGCATGGTGGACAAGCTCCAGACCCTCCGGCGCGGCCGCTTTCTGCCCCACCACAAAAAACGTGGCCTTGATCGCGCGGCGCGCCAGGATGCCGAGCACCTTCTCCGTAACGCCCGGCGTCGGGCCGTTGTCGAAAGTCAGGGTCAGATCGAACACGGCAGCGCTGTTCCCGTTACGGATTCCAGAGCCGGTCGTGACCGGAAAGGATCGAAAGATCAAGCCTCTGCATTAATGCGGTGTTGAGTTTTGACGTGCCAGAAGTGAACCATGGCCTATCGGCTTTCAGCGGTCAGCGGCGAGTTTCTCGATCCGCCCCGAGAGGCAGCGTTTCAGGAAGAACGCGCGCCCGAGACTGCGCGCCATGCCAGCCTGCTGTTCGGCTTCTCGGCGATCCTCAACTCGGCGTTTCTCGTCAGTGACTGGCGGTTCAGGGGCACCGGGCATTTCTATTATGCCGTTCCCGGCCGGCTGGCGGTGGTTCTGGTCTCGCTGCTCTGCCTGGTCCTGATCTGGCGCGCGGTCGGCTTTCGAGCCATTCAGCGCGCCATGATCCTCTGGCAGGCCGTGACCGCGCTCGGCATCGCCATGCTGGTCAGTTCCCGCAGCGATCTCGCCCTGTTCGTCTGCCTGCTGCTTCCCTCGATCTTCTACCTGGCGGTGCCGACCGCATTCCGCTGGACATTGATCGGCGGCATCGGTTGCAGCGTCGCGATGCTGGCGGGCTATCTGCTGCCGGGCCCTCTGCCGCCGACCGCTCTCGGCCTCGGGCTGGTGATGGTCGTCCTCAATACGGCGCTCGCACTGGTCGTGAGCCGGTCCAACCGGCTGCGCCGCATGGAATGGGCCGCCACGGCATCGGAGCGCGCCGCCAACACGGAACTGGCCGCGAACCGGCGGACGCTGGAAAGCATCTTCATGGCGGTGCCGATCCCGCTGGTGGTGACAAAGAAAGCGGATGGCGCCGTGATCCGGGCCAACGACGCGGCCCGGGTCTATTTCGGCCGGGACAAGGACGCCGCTTCCACGGAGGACGTCTATATCGACCCGGTCAGCCGCCAGATGCTGATCGACCTGCTCGACCATCAGCAACACGCGGAAGGCTTCGAAACCCGCATGACGCTGGCGGATGGCGCCGCGCGCGACGTGCTGCTGGCGGCGTCAAGCCTCGACACGAACGATCCGCCCGGCATCATCAGCGGTATTGTCGATATCACCCGGCGCAAGCAGGCCGAGGCGCTGGTGCAGCATGCCGCCCTGCACGACGGACTGACCGGGCTGCCGAACCGCGCCCATTTCCATCAGCATCTCGGCCGCCTGCTTGCGTCGCCGCGGCAGGACGGCGAGCGGATTGGAGTCCTGCTCGTCGATATCGACGCCTTCAAGGACATCAACGACACGATGGGCCATGATGCCGGCGATACCCTTCTGGTGCAGATCGCCCAGCGGTTGCGGTCCGGCACGCCACACACCGCTTTCGTCGCCCGTCTGGGCGGAGACGAATTCGTCATCACGCTGGGGGGCCTGCTCGCGGCAGACGACTTCCAGCAGATTGCCGAGCGACTGCTCGACAGCCTGCGGCGCAATGCCATGTTCATCGGACGGGAGATGGTGGTTCGCGCCAGCATCGGCATCGCCATTGCGCCCGACCATGACTCCAGCCCGATCGAACTTCTGAAGGATGCCGACCTCGCGCTCTATACCGCCAAGGGGCAGGGCCGGGATCGCGCCGTGATCTATTCGCCCGACATGCGTCTCGCAATGGAACAGCGGGTGCAGTTGCTGGAGAATGTGGAGGACGCCCTGCGCCACCAGCGCATCATCCCATTCTATCAACCCTCCATCTCGCTTCGGACGGGGGCGTTCGCCGGAATCGAAGCGCTGGCGCGCTGGCAGCATCCGGGCCGCGGTCTGCAATCTCCCGCGGCCTTTCTGGCCGCCTTCGATCATCCGCCGCTGGCGACCGAAATCGGCATCACGATGATGCGGCAGGTCGCGGCGGACATGCGCCGCTGGCTCGATGCGGGGCTGGAATTCGGCCGGGTGTCCGTCAATTTCACGTCGTCGGAATTCGGCGATCCGCAACTCGCCAGACGCGCGCTGGCGATCTTCGAGGCCGCCGGCGTTCCGCCCTCGCGGCTGGGCGTGGAAGTCACCGAAACCGTGTTTCTGGGCCGTGATCCCCGGCAGGTTGCGGACATCCTGCAACAATTCCATGCCAGCGGAGTGCAGATTTCGCTCGACGATTTCGGAACCGGATTTGCCTCACTGACCCATCTCAAGAAATTCCCCGTCGACGAGATCAAGATCGACCAGAGTTTCATCCAGGACATCGAGACCGACCCGAGTGACGCCACCATCGTGAAAGCCGTGATCGGCCTGGCGCGCAGCCTGCGCAAGATGGTCACGGCCGAAGGTGTGGAGACGCAGGGCCAGGCGGAGTTTCTGCGGGCCAATGGGTGCGACAACGCCCAGGGCTTCCTTTTCACCAAGCCGGTCGCGGCGGATCGTATGGCCGCCCTGTTGCACGCCCCGTCATGGACCTATCATCCGCTGACGGACGCCCGCCAGCGTCAGGAGAAATGAATGAACCGGCCCGGCCGGCCGAACGACTTCTGATCGCGTGCGCCATTAAAAGGAATGACACGGGGGCAATCATCGCCGCCATGCGGCGGCTTTGCTGATGCCGGCCTGCAAGGCCCCGCACAGACATCGCAGCTTATACATCGCAACGTCCGGCATGGCGCACGACAACGTCATGCGTCATGCCGGAGTGTCCGACTATTTATAGATTTCGCGGGCGATCTTGTTCATCTTGTCCTGATCGTTGGGATTGGACGCGCCGAACAGCTTCACGTTCAGCAGGGCGCGCAGATCCTCCGGCAGATCCTTGGGAATGGCTCCGGTGGTCGTGCGCGAGCCGAAGCCGGCGATGATGCCCTGCCCTTCATCGTCCAGCATGAAGTTCAGGAACAGGCGCGCGGCGTTGGGGCGCGGACCGCCCTTCACCATGGCCGCATTCAGCGTCGAATACATGCCGCCTTCCTCGGGCAGCACGACACGGACCGGCAACCCTTTCAGTTCCTTGTATTCATGGAATGCGAAGCCGACATAGAGCGGGAATTCGCCGGTGGCGAGACGCCGCGCCGCCACCGCGGGATTCGGCGCGATGACGGGCTTCAGCGCAGCGAACTTCTCCTGATACTCCCGGCCGAATTTCTCGTAGGTCACGGCAAAGAACACATAGCCGACGCCACCGGTGCGGGGTTCGTCGAGCAGGACCTTGCCGGTCCATTTCGGATCGAGCAGATCCTTCCAGCTTTTGGGCTCCTCGCCGGGCTTGACCAGATTGCTGTTGACCAGCGCGGTCAGCACGTTGGCCGTATAGGGCACCAGGGTGCCATCGTCCGCGAACGGCTCTTGCAGCTTGGACAGATTCGGCAGCGGCCCATGGGGAATGAACCGGCCCTCCCGCTCCATGTTGGTGGTCGTCACCGCGCCGCTCGTGTAGACATCGGCGTTGACCCGGCCGGTCACCTGCTCCGTGCGGACCCGTTCGCGCGTCTCGGAGGCGCGCGCGTCGAGCATCTGGGCGTTGATGCCGTATTTCTTGCCGAACTGGGTCACCAGCGCGCGCAGCACCGGCCCCGCGCCATAGACCATGACGCTGCCTTCCTGTTTGGCGGCGGCGATCACCTTGTCCCAGTCCCCGGCACCCTGCGCCCATGACGACGGGGCGGCGAAAGCGGCCAGTGCCGCTGCTCCGCCCTGGAGAACTGCGCGCCGGTTCGCATATGGCGTCGATTTGCGGATCATGAAGCCTCCCCTTGATTTGTTTCGCGATCACCATCGCCGGGACGGGACCACGACGCAAGAGGCCGCGGCCATCAATCCGGCACACGCAGGTCGCGCGGCGGCGCCCCATGCGGATGCTTGGCGACAGCACGGATGACGCCCGGGGTCTGATCCAACTTCGTTGAATCAGACCCGTCGGTTATCTTTTTGTTTGTGCATGATCCTTTCCGAAAACCGGTTCCCACTTTTCAGGATCATGCTCTAAGAGAGCGAGACATAACAGGGAGGACAAAATGAAGCAGGCCGATCTTTTCAACATCAGCGGCCATGTCGCGATGGTCACCGGCGCAGGCAGCGGGATCGGCCTCGCCTATGCCGAGGTGCTGGCGCAGAACGGCGCGAAGGTGCTACTCACCGGCAAGAGCGAGCCGCGCCTCAAGGAACACACCGAACGCCTTCGGGCCGAAGGCTGCGATGTCGCCTATGAGGTGCTCGACATCGCCGATACGGACAAGCTGCGCGCGGTGATCGACGGGCTGGCGGCGCGCCATGGCCGGTTGGATATCATGTTCGCCAATGTCGGCATCAGCGCCGGGCGCGGCTTTCTGGTCGATCCGTCCGGCTCGCTGACGGATTTCGACGTCGAGGCGTTCCGCAAGGCCGTGGAGGTCAATCTCACCTGCAACCTGCTGACCATGGCCCATGCCGCGCGGCACATGAAGAAGCAGCGCAGCGGCAGCATCGTCGTCACGTCGTCCGTCGCGGGCCTGACCGCCGAGCCGATCGTCGGCTATGGCTACGCGGCCTCCAAGGCGGGCCTCAACAACGCCGTGCGGCAGGCCGCCATCGACCTCGCGCCTTACAACGTGCGCGCCAATGTCATCGCGCCCGGCCCCTTCATGACCAATATCGGCGGCGGCCGCCTGCATACGGACCCGGCCACGGTGGCGATGTTCGCGGACGGCGTGCCGTTCAGGCGGCTCGGCCATACCGACGAACTCAAGGGCCTCGCCCTGCTGCTGGCCTCGCCCGCCGGCAGCTACATGACCGGCACGGTCATCCCGGTCGATGGCGGCTCGACCTGCGTTCTGCCCGGCCGGTTCGAAACCCACACCCGCGCGTGATCGTTATACGGGTCACCTGGCGGCCTGCCCTCGCCGCCGGGCGACCGGCCGGAGGTATCCTGCACTGCCCAAATCCCCGTTCCCCGAAACCGACACGCCGCACGAACAGCCGCCGGCCGTCAGAGCCAAGCCGCCGGTCCTGCATATCCGCGCCGGCTGGTCGGACCTCATCCTCGTCTGCCGCAAATGCTCGCGCCGCATCGACGGCGGCTTCGGCCCCGATGGCGACGAACGGCTGGCCCGCATCCTGAAACGGCGCCTCAATCCGCGCACCGGCGGCAAGGGCAAGCCCCGCAAACAGGCTGTCGGCGTGGTCGAAACCGGCTGTCTCGACATCTGCCCGAAGAACGGCGTCGTGGTCGTGCGCCACGGCGCCCTTGACGACTGGCTGGTGATCCGGAAAGGCATGCCTGTCGATGCGATCCTGGCGCTGCTGGGCTACGGGCCGGAACCGGCCGGCGGCCCGCGCGACTGAGCGCCGCGTCTCCACTCTCCGCGACGGCGGCGCGCCCGCGCCGACGCCAGCACAAGGACTGTTCCCATGGCCGACACGCCCGCCGACACGCCTTCCGCAGATGCCCTGCCGGACCGCCTCTCCACCGATCCGGATAGCCCCTATTACAACGAGGCGATCCTGCAACGGGACGTGGGCGTTCGCTTCAAGGGTGTGGATAAGACCAATGTCGAGGAATATTGCGTGAGCGAGGGCTGGATCCGCGTCGCCGCCGGCGCCGCACGGGACCGCAAGGGCAATCCACTCACGATCAAGCTGACCGGCACGGTCGAGCCCTATTTCCGGGACCAGAGCTAGCCTCCGGCGCGGCGCAGCGGCCGCCGTCCCGGCCGGTCCTGCCGGCAACGGGGCGCAACGCGCTTCGGCGGGCAGGCCGCCAGGCGCGCCCCGCAGCCTAGCGCTGCGGCGCGAGGATCGCGACGGGCGCGCGCACCACGGCTTCGGCCAGCCCTCCGACGATCCGGATGCCGCCGACCGCGACGACCTGAAGACCATCGCCAAGGCCGGACTTCTCGCCGTCCAGCCGCTGCCCATCGACCACCCGGCCCAGCAGTTGCACCACTTCGGGACTGTCGGCGAATTTGGCATGATTGAGGGCGTCGCCGCCGCTCAGGTCCGACAGATCGACCACCGACACACCCGCCGTCTGCTGGATCTGGGTCCGGTAGGGCTCGCGCGTATAGTCCACCGCCCCGACCCGGTCCACGCCGCCGGAGAGCAAGGTGGAGATTTCCAGCGCGCGGTCGTTGCGGGACACGAAGATGGTGAATTTGGGCCGGGCCGGCCCCATCGCCAGCAACTGCTGGCGGAACACATCGACATCGATATCCGGCGAGGCCAGCACCACGTTTCTGATCTTGGGCGGCACACGGCCGTTGCGGATGGCGAGCTGGCGCACGGCCTCGGTGGCGAGCCAGCCTCCCATGCTGTGGGCCAGAATGGTGATGTCGGATACCGCCGGGCTGGCAGCGGCGTGACTCAACACCTGCTCCAGCGCATCGCGCGAGAATGTCGCGCTCTCCTTGTCGTAGGGATAGGCGAGCACGCTGCCGCGCGAGGGCCATGTGAACAGCATCGGCGCGGCGTGGATGCCGGAATCGTGGACGATCTGCGCGAAGCGGAAGACCGCGTCCTCGTAGAAGTTGTTGTAGCCATGAACGAAGACGAGCAGCGAGCGCGAGCGTCCGGCGCGGCGCATGAACCAGCCGCGCGTCTCGCCTTCGCTGACCGCACGCGCACTATGCACCACGAAATCGGTGGCTGGATTGCCGGGGCTGGAGCGGGGAACCGGCACGCTGCCCCGTTCGCGCACGGTGTCCGGCGGCACGGACACGACGATATTGGTGAGGGCGAGGCCCGGGCCGCGCTCCCCCGAAAACAGGATGCCCGGATCGGGGGAAGCCTCGCGGGTCGTCGCCACCATGAGGTCCACCGCCGTCGCGCCGGGCACGGTGCCCGCCACCGGCAGCATCGCGCCGCGCGGGCCGGAGGCACAGCCGGCGAGAGCGAGGCCGGACACGGCGCAGACCATGATCGATCGAACAAGTCTCTGCACGGCTACCACTCAACACGCAACAGGCCGGCCGCCTCCCACCCGTTGGGCCGAAGGCGCCATGCCCGACTGTGCATAGAGCATTTTTGGCTTCGATGGAATTGGAGCCAAGCCCGACGGGTCTGATCCAGCTTCGTTGAGCGAGACCCGTCGGTATGCTTTTTGTTTGCGCATGACCTTGCCCGAAGACCGGTTCCCACTTTTCGGGATTATGCGCCAGGCTTTTGTTCTGACCCGTTTTCCTGCACGCAACGGGTTCCACTTCGCGCGAAAACGCTCTGGCCCACGCGCCCACGCAAGTATGGCCCGCCAGCTATTGCTTCTCGATCTTGGCGAGTTCCACATAGTGCCGCCATTCCTCGACCGAGGCGGCCAGCAGCTTGTCGCCTTCGGGCTGCGGCGTGATGAAGGTATCGTTGCCGTTGGCTTTGAGGAAATCCACCGTATCCTGGGATTTCAGCGCGGTGACGAACCAACCGTAGATCTTGTCCACGATCGGCTGCGGCGTCGCGATCGGGACGATCGCGCCCCACCAGCTCGTCATGTCGATGCCGGGAATACCGCCTTCGGTGAAGGTCGGCACGCCGGGAGCGGCATTCATGCGCTCGGCGGAACTGATCGCCAGCATGCGGGACTGGCCCTGGCGGGTCTGCGCAAGGGATGACACCGCGTCGGTGATCGCATAGTCGATCGCGCCGCTTTGCAGATCGTTGATGAAATCCGCCGAGGTCCGGTAGTTCACCTGCACGGCTTCGAGGCCCGCCTTCTGCTTGTACATCTCCCCGACAATGAGCGCGGAGGTGTTGGGAATGCCATAGCTGCCCTTGGCGCCCTTCTTCTTCATCGCGGCGGTGAGGTCCGCAAGCGTCTTGTAAGGGCTGCTCACGGGCACCAGCAGCATGAAGGCGAGCCTGCTGAGCGTCGCCGCGACCCGCAGGTCCTTCACGGCGTCATAGGGCGGCTTCTTGTAGAGATGCATGTTGCCGGCGACGCTGCTGCCGCCATGGACGAAGATCGTATAGCCGTCCGGCTTCGCCCGGGCGGAATATTCGGCCGCAATGTTGCCGGCCGCGCCGGCCTTGTTCTGCACGACGATGGTCGCGCCTGAAACGGCCCCGATCTTGTTGGCGTAATAACGCACCAGCACATCGGCGCCGCTGCCCGGCGGAAACGCACAGATGAAGTTGATGGTGTCGTGCGGATAGCTGCCGCCCTGCGCGCGGCCGATGGCCGGCATTGCA
This sequence comes from Xanthobacteraceae bacterium, assembly GCA_035556495.1. Classification (GTDB taxonomy): domain Bacteria; phylum Pseudomonadota; class Alphaproteobacteria; order Rhizobiales; family Xanthobacteraceae; genus CANKHJ01. Next base: position 14,994 of record DATMEW010000035.1, read on the forward strand.
AGGGTGCCGGCCGTCGCCGCCGTCATGGCAAGCATGCTGCGCCGTGTCTGCATCTGTCTCTCCTCCCATGTCGCGGCGCATTCCGCGCCTGTCGTTCCGCGCAGCGTGGCACGACAGGCCGGGCGATGCCAGCCTGTCCTCGCAGGCGGCAGCCTCAGCGCGCCGGGCTCGGCCGCGGCGCTCCCAGAATCGAGACGAGCAGCAGATAGCTCGTCGCGGCGATCAACAGGGCCGGCACGGTCGCGCCAATCCACGGCGCAAGACTGGAGATGGCGTGGAAGCTGGCGACGCCCAGCAGCCAGGCGGCGATTCCCAGCGGATTGAACCCGCCGGCGAACCAGTAGGGCCCGTCCCGCAGGGTCAGGGCGGGGGCGTCGATATGACGGCGGCGGACGTGGAAATGATCGACCAGCATCACGCCGAACAGCGAGGCGAACAGCGAACCGATCAGCAGCAGGAACATCTCGTAGCTGGCGAAGGGCACGAACAGCGCCAGCGCCGTGCAGATCGCGCCGAACACCACCGCCAGCGTCTGCACCGGCAGGCGCACCAGCGTGGCGGCCGACACCGCCGCGGAATGCACGTCGGCAAAGACGTTGTCGGTCTCGTCGATGATGATGAGCAGCAGCGCCGCCCCGCCGCCGGCCATGGCCAGCGCCGCGATCAGCATGCCCTCGCCGCTGCCGCCGCTGGCGAGCGCATAGGTCGCGCCGAGGCCATAGAACCAGACGTTGGCGAGAAAATAGCCCAGCGCGGTGCCGCGGAACATCGCGCGGGGCGAATTGCCGAAGCGCGTATAGTCCGCGATCAGCGGCAGCCAAGACAGCGGCATCGCGACGACGAGGTCCACCGCCGTGCCGAAGCCCAGTGCGCCGGTGCCGGACCTCGCGAACAGCGCCGGGAAATCGACCGTCGCAAGCAGGTTCCAGGTCAGCCATGCACCGCCGACGAGCAGCAGCGGCAGGCCGTAGCGGCGCAGGAACCTGCGGACGAAGGACAGCGGGCCGATCACGGCGAGCGCGGTCGCCAGCGCGCCGAAAACCAGCGTCCAGGCCACCGCACTGGATGTGCCGAAAGTCTGGCGCGTCAGCATATCGGCGACATCGCGCATCACGATGATCTCGAACGCGCCCCAGCCGACGAGTTGCAGGCCGTTCAGCACTGTCGGGACCGCCGCGCCCCGGATGCCGAGCACGGGACGCAGGCTGGCCATGGAGGCAAGCCCCGTATCCGCGCCGATCACGGAAGTCGCCGCGAGCAACGTCACGCCGATGGCGGAGCCAACGACGATGGCGGCCAGTGCGGTCGCAAGGCTCAGCCCCGGCGTCAGCAGCGAACCCGCCTGAAGCACCAGCAGGCCGATGCCGAGGCTGAACCAGAGCCCGAAGGCGTCCCGCCCCGTGAAGGCGCGCAGGCCGACCGGCACGGGCGTCAGAGGATCGTAGGTGTTCCGGTGCGGGTCGGTCATCGGGCAACTCATGCTGAGGCGGGTGGCGGAATACCGGACTATGTCCGCTGTCGTGAGGCGGGCGCAAGTCGAGGGAACGCAAGTCGAGGGAACGCATGGCGCGGATGTCGCTTGAAGAGCTGTATTCCACAGGCGAGCAGAGCGCTTCAGCCGAATCGCTTCCCGCACCGCCGGGGCCGGCCACAACGGGCCGAACTGCGACAGGCCCGGGACTCTCGAACAGGGATCATCGACAGGGAGCATGCCATGCTGGGACAGAAAGACGCCGCCGCCACCGTCGCGGTCCGGGACATCGCCCGGGCGAAGGCATTCTATCGCGACGTCATCGGTATGACGCCGACGCAGGAGATGGCCGCTGAAGGCGTGGTCGAATTCCGCAGCGGCGCGTCCACGATCGTGGTCTACCGCTCCGACTTCGCCGGGACCAACAAGGCCACCACCCTCACCTTCGCCGCCGGCGGCGATTTCGACCGCGTGGTCGCGGACCTGCGCACCAAAGGCGTGGCGTTCGAGCATTACGACATGCCGGGCGCGGCCCACGAGGGCGACGTGCATGTCTTCGGCACGATGCGGCTGGCCTGGTTCAAGGACCCGGACGGCAACATCATCCATGTCCACAACATGTGAGATGGCCGGCGCGCCATCACGGATATTTGCCTTTCCCGCCGGAACGGCTCTCGTTCACATTGGGCCGGACACCGACGGAGAGAGACGCCAATGGAGATGACGCGCCGCACGCTGCTCGCCACCGCTTCCGCCGCCGCGGCCGCGGGGGCGCTTGGAGGCGCGCTCCGGCCGGCGGCCGCGCAGACCGGCGAACTCATCCGCAAGACGATCCCCTCCACCGGCGATCTGGTGCCCGTGATCGGCCTCGGCACCGCGCGGCGCTATGAGGAGGCGAAGACCGACGCGGACCTCACGCCGCTGCGCGAGACGGTCGGCCAGTTCCGGACGCTTGGCGGCGTGGTGATCGACACCGCCCCGTCCTATGGCGAGGCGGAGGCGGTGATGGGCCGGCTGGTCCAGGATCTCGGCGCGCGCAAGGACCTCTATCTCTCCACCAAGGTCGGCGCCAACGACAGGGCCGACGGCGCGGCGCAGATCGAACAGTCCTTCAAGAACCTGAGGACGGACCGCATCGACCTGATCTCCGTGCATAACCTGCGCGACATCACCAATCAGCTCGCCAACATCCGCGACCTCAAGCCCGCCGGCCGCGTCCGCCATGTCGGCGCCACGACCTCCTTCGACAAGCAGTATGGCGACTTCGAAGCGATGATGCGGCGCGAGACCCTGGACTGGATTCAGATCGACTATGCGCTGGACAACCGCAACGCGGCGGACCGCATCATTCCGCTGGCGAAGGATCGCGGCATGGCGGTGATGATCAACCTGCCGTTCGGGCGCGGCCGTCTGTTCAAGGCGGTGGAGGGCAAGCCGCTGCCGGACTGGGCGAAGGAGATCGACTGCACGAGCTGGCCGCAGGTCTTCCTGAAATACCTCGTGTCTCATGAGGCCGTGACCTGCGCGGTGCCCGGCATGGCGCAGGCCCGCTATGTGGCGGACAATCTCGCCGCCGCGCGCGGGCGCATGCCGGACGCGGCCATGCGCCGGCGCATGGAACAGTTCATCGATGGCCTCTGAGGATCGCGCAGACGAGTCCGAACGCCGCTCGCTGGCGGCGCGACTGATCGACGTGCGCCCGCACGAGCGCGCCGCGCTCGCATGGGCGATGCTCTATATCTTCGCGGTGCTGTCGGCCTATTACGTGATCCGGCCGATCCGTGACGAGATGGGCGCGCATTCCGGCGTCAACAACCTGCCCTGGCTGTTCACGGCGACGCTGCTCGCCATGCTGGCGGTGACGCCGCTGTTCGGCGCGCTGGTCAAGCGCCTGCCGCGCCGCGGCTTCATCACATGGACCTATCGTTTCTTCTCGGCGAATCTGCTGCTGTTCATGGTGCTGATGAGCCTTGCGGACGAGACGCAGAACCTCTGGCTCGGCCGGGTGTTCTTCGTCTGGGTCTCGGTGTTCAATCTGTTCGTCGTCTCGGTGTTCTGGCAGCTCATGGTCGATGTGTTCGACAGCGGCCAGGGCAAGCGGCTGTTCGGCTTCCTCGCCGCCGGCGCGAGCCTCGGGGCCATCATGGGCTCCACCATCACGGTGTCCGCCGTGCAGAGCGTCGGCCCGGTGCTGCTGCTCGTCGCTTCCATTCTCCTGCTGGAAGTCGCGGTCTTCGCCGTCGGCCGCCTCTCGCGGCTGTCACAGCGGCTGAAGCAGGCCCCTGGCGAACAGAACCCGGAAGCGCCGATCGGCGGCTCGATCCTCGCGGGTATCGTCCATACGCTGCGCTCGCCCTATCTGCTCGGCATCAGCGCCCATATCCTGCTGTTCACCATCACCTCGACCTTCCTCTATTTCCAGCAGGTCGAGATCGCGATCCAGACCTTCGGGACGGACCGCGGCGCGCGCACGGCCTTCTTCGCGCAGATCGACCTGCTGGTGAACGTGCTGACGCTGGCGATCCAGTTGTTCCTGACGAGCCGCATTCTCGGCACCCTCGGCGTCGCGCTGACGCTCGCCATCCTGCCGCTGCTCAGCGCCGTCGGCTTCGCCGCGCTGGCGCTGGCGCCGACCATCGGCGTACTGGTCGCGTTGCAGGTCGCGCGCCGCGTCGGCAATTTCGCGCTGATCCGCCCGACCCGCGAGCTGCTGTTCACGGTCGTGAGCCGCGAGGACAAATACAAGGCCAAGGCCGTCATCGACACCGTGGTCTATCGCGGCGGCGACCAGATCGGCTCGTGGTCCTATCTCGGCCTCGGCGCGCTCGGCCTCGGGCTGGCCGGTGTCGCCTGGGTCGCGGTGCCGCTCTCGCTGCTGTGGCTCGCCAACAGCCTGTGGCTCGGCCGCCGGCAGGAGGAACGCGCCCGGGCAAGACCGCGCGACGAAGCGATCCCCCTCGCCCCGCCGGCTGAGGCCGGTTAAACTGCGGACTCACGCCCGCGCCGGCACGGTCGCTTCCTCGATGGTGGCATGGAGATGGGCGACGAGCCCCTCGTCCAGTTTCAGCCGGGCCGCCAGCATGGCGAGATAGCCGCGCTCGGCGGGGTTATCGACATCGATGGCGAGCAGCGAGGCGGCATAGATTTCCGCCGCCTCTTCCGGCGTGCGCGCGGCGGACGCGACCGCATCGACATCCAGCGGCTTGCGCAGCTCGTCGATGACGAACGCCTTGTCGTCGGCATCGAGATTGAGCCGGTCCATCTGCCCGAAGATCGCGGCCTGTTCCTGCCCATCGACATGGCCGTCTGCCTTGGCGGCCGCGATCATGGCCCGCAGGAGGCTGCGCCCGAGAGCCTGCTGACCCTCCTCGGTCGCGGGATTGAACGGCGTGTCCGCGGGCGGCGGCAGCAGCGGCACGCCGGAGTTCTGGCCTTGCGAAGCTTGTCCGGCAGCCTGACCCGCCGGGGGAACGGCCTTGCCGGCCTGATAATCCCGATACGCCTTGTAGGCGAGGGCGCCGACCACCGCGAGGCCGCCATAGGTCAGCGCGTTGCCGGCAAGTTTTCGGCCGCCCTTGGAGCCCATCAGGATGCCGGCAAGACC
>DATMEW010000036.1:0-5184 GCA_035556495.1 Xanthobacteraceae bacterium
AGCGGCTGCGAAATTCGCGGAGACGTTCAAGGATTTCCCGGCCATCCAGCCGCCGAATACCTTCACGATCGACGATGCGATGAAGAAGATGTCCGACATGGCGAGCGGCGCAAATCACTGACCGACACAGGCGGCGGGCGCCCCTGCCGCCTGCCGTCTTCCCGTCAGGAGGGCGTCATGACCCGTCTCTTCCCGGCCCCGCGCCTGAAGCGGCACTGGAGATACACGTTCACGATCGTCGGCGGCATCGTCACCGATGAGCAGCGCGGCAACGTCCGGCACCAGCCGCAATATCGCGACGACACGCTGATCTACGTTGCCGTCGCCGCACCCATGCTCGCCGGCGCAGATGCCCGGCAACGTTCGGCCTCGTGACCTCGGGAGGAGGTCTTTCTCACGAGGCGGCATCGCCCGGAGGCATCTCGGCCGAAGGCCCTTTGAAGCCCGATTTTGACCCGCAGTCTGTCGAAGGCAGTACATTCCATGGTCATGCCCGGTTTTCCGCGCCGTCTTGCCGCTCTTGCGCTGGTGTTCATCCTTGCAGCCGCGACAGGTCTGCAGATGGCTCTGGCCCAGTCGGATCCGTTGCCGTCCTGGAACGACGGGCGCGCCAAACAATCGATCGTGGACTTCGTGGCGGCCGTCACGACGCAAGGCGGCGCCGACTATGTGCATGCCGCCGACCGGATCGCCGTGTTCGACAACGACGGCACGCTGTGGGCGGAGCAGCCGATCTATTTCCAGTTCGCCTTCGCGTTGGATCGCGTGAAGGCGATGGCGCCGCAACATCCGGAGTGGAAGACCAGACAACCCTTCAAGGCCTTTCTCGCGAATGATCGCAAGGCGCTCGCGCAATCCGGCACCAAGGGCCTGCTGACCCTGATGGCCGCCGCACACAGCGGCATGAGCACCGATGACTTCGCCAAGTCTGTCGCCGATTGGCTGGCCAGCGCAAGACACCCACGCTTCGACGTCGCCTATACCGACCTCGTCTATCGCCCGATGCAGGAACTGCTTTCCTATCTGCGGGACAACGGCTTCAAGACTTTCATCGTCTCCGGCGGCGGCGTCGAGTTCATGCGCGTCTGGGCGGAGAAAGCCTACGGCATTCCGCCGGAGCAGGTCGTCGGATCGTCCGGCGCGACGCAGTTCACGCTTGGCGCGAACGGTGCTGCATCCCTGCTCAAATTGCCGAAGGTCGAATTCGTTGATGACGGGCCGGGCAAGCCATCCGGCATCAATCGCTTCATCGGCCGGCGCCCGATCCTTGCCTTCGGCAATTCGGACGGCGATCAGCAGATGCTGGAATGGACTGCCGCCGGCAACGGGCGCCGGTTCATGGGTCTCGTGCACCATACCGATGCGGAACGCGAATGGGCCTACGACCGCACCTCGAAAATCGGCAGGCTCGACAAAGCGCTGGACGAAGCCGAACGGCGCGGCTGGACCATCGTCGACATGAAACGTGACTGGAACAAGGTATTCGCATTCCGGTAGTCTGAGGACTTCGCAAGTTTGAAGACTTCGAAGCCTTTCCCTCGGACATGCCCCGGACAGAGCGTGGGCGATTGCCGGGCCGAAAGGCTGCGGCCCGACGGGTGGGGGAAACTGCGTCAGGACGTCCGCACCGGTTCAATTGGACCTCGGTCCAACTCGACCCCGGCTTCGGAAAACCTCACGCTTCCCTTCCGGAGAGGGAGGGGTCCGTGAGATTTTCATACGGTTTGATCGCAGGGGCTGCACTGACCCTGAATTCCCAGGCGTGGGCCCAGCAAACCGACCATGAATCGGTGAACGAAGCCAACAACCCGCTCACCCCCAAGATCACGATCAACCTGCAGGACTATTACATTCCGTCGTTTTACGGCGCTTCCGGCTATGCCAATCAGTTCCTGTTCCGTGGTCTGCTCCCCTGGAAACTGGGCGATCACGGCCAGCTGTTTCGTTTCACTCTGCCGTTGGCAACCGCACCTGGTCTCTCCGGCTACGATACCGGCCTGGGCGACACCACGCTCATGAATCTGACACCGATGCCCGTCAGCAAGGATCTGACATTGGCGTTCGGTCCGATCCTTGTCGCCCCGACGGCAACCAGCTCCACGCTGGGCAGCGGCCGCTGGCAGCTCGGCGCCGCCGGCGTGGTGATCGCGCCACAGAGCTGGGGATTGCTCGGCGGGCTTGCGACCTACCAGCATTCCTTCGCCAATGATTTCGGACGCGCGCCAGTCAATCTCCTGACGATCCAGCCTATCGTCAACATCAACCTGCCGGATCGCTACTACATCCGTTCGAGCGGCATCTGGAATTTCGATCTCCAGAACAGGAATTCCTATATTCCGGTCGGCCTGGGTCTCGGCCGCGTGTTTCTGCTCGACGGCGGCATCACCGCCAACGCTTTCATCGAGCCGCAGTGGACCGCCTGGCACGACGGAGACGGCGCGCCGAAATGGCAGATCTTCGGCGGCATCAACTTTCAGTTCCCCATACACTAATCCGGAGCAGCCATGCGATACTCCGTCGCCATCGCAATCCTCGCCTGGACAATGGCATCTGGGGCGGCACGCGCCGATCAGGGAGGCGTCAGCTTCTGGCTGCCCGGCGCCTTCAGCAGCCTCGCGGCAACGCCACTCCAGCCGGGCTGGTCGCTCGGGATGGTCTATCTCCACTCGTCCGTCTCGGCCGGCGGCAATGTCGCGGCGTCCCGCGCCATCAACCTCCCCAATCGTACCGTGCCGCTGACGGTCAACCTCAATGCCGATCTCAACGCACGCGTTGACGTCGGCCTGCTCAGCCCCAGTTACGTCTTCACCGAGCCTGTCTTCGGCGGCAAATTTGCCCTCACCATGCTCGCCGTCTACGGGCGCCAGCAGGCCAATATCGATGCGAATGTGGCAGGCGCGCTCGGGCCGATCGGCTTCGCCACCAGCCGCAGCATCGACCAATCGCTGAGCGCATTCGGCGATCTGTTCTTCCAGCCAACGCTGCGCTGGAACAACGGCGTGCACAACTATATGGTTTACGGCATGTTCAATCTGCCGGTCGGCGCTTATGATTCAACACGCCTTGTCAATCTTGGTCTAGGCCACTGGGCTATCGACGGCGGCGCCGGCTATACCTATTTCAATCCGCAGAGCGGATATGAATTCTCCGTGGTCACCGGGCTGACGTACAATTTCAAGAATCCCTATCTCGACTACCAGAACGGCGTCGACTGGCATGTGGACTGGGGCGCCTCTTACTTCGTCACCAAGCAGATGCATATCGGGTTGGCCGGCTATCTGTATCAGCAGATCAGCGACGACAGCGGATCCGGCGCGACGCTGGGCGGCTTCCGCTCCCGCGTCGCCGGCATCGGCCCGCAGATCGGTTTCCTGTTTCCGGTCGGCGACATGCAGGGCTATCTCAACCTGAAAGGCTACAAGGAATTTGCCGCCGAGAACCGGCCCGACGGCTGGAATGTCTGGCTCACCTTCGCGGTGTCGCCGGAGCCGCGCAAGCCGGCGCAACCGGCACATTTCCCCGTCAAGGCGCGCTAGACGCTGTTGGACCACGGTCCAATCGCGACCCGGATGACGTCACCCTAGTCTGCCCTTGCACGAGACGGTCTTGTGGCAAGGAGGACAATATGACGTCATCGAACGGAGGGCTCGCGCTCGCGGCCGTGTTGCTGCCGCTGGTGTTCTCTGCGCCGGCCTTTCCTCAGGAACGCCCCGAACAATATGCGGCGGCCTTACAACAATCCTGCAGCAAGGACATCAAATCGTTGTGCCGCAACGTCGCCAAGGGACGCGGACGCCTGCTGGCGTGTCTGTATGCGCGGGACACCAAGCTGTCGCCGAAATGCGGCGCGGTCGTGAGCGGATCGATCGAACGGCTTGGCGAAGCGCTCGGCGCGCTCGCCAATGTCCGTCGGGTCTGTGAAGCCGATGCTGCCCGCCTCTGCAAAGGCGTCGTACCCGGAGACGGCAATCTCGTCGATTGCCTGGCCCGGGCTCGCTCCATGGTGTCCGAACGCTGCAACGCGACTCTCGATCTTGCCTTCCTCCGGCCCTGACCACTCGCCTCATCGGCTCGGCCGGCGCAAGCGTCCCCAGCCTCTTGCACCGGCCAGGCCAGCCAAGGATGCCGGCCCCTCTCCCTCCCGGCTTCCTTGGCACCTTTTTTCATGACGATAGTCGTGTCCCGTACAAAGGACCGGAGGGCCTGCGCGCATTGGACCACGGTCCAATCGACCCCATCGCCGTCGAGACCATAGCGTTCCGGGAGGCCCATCCGCCACGACGCCAGGGCAGCCGATGCCGGATCCGCTACCGAGCTGGAACGACACCGCGATCAAGGCGACGATCGTCGAATTCGTCGCGCGCGTCACCGGCGAACGCAGCCCCGACTATATTCCACCTCCCGAGCGGATTGCGACGTTCGACAACGACGGCACGCTGTGGTGCGAACATCCCCTGCAGGTGCAGTTCTTCTTCGGCCGTAGCCGCCTCGAACAACTCGTCGCCAGCGATGCCGGCTTGAAAGAGCGGCAGCCGTTCAAGGCGTTCCTTGAGCACGACCTGAAAACCATCCACGAGTTCGGCAAGCGCGGCTTTCTCGAGGTCGCCGCCGCCACGCATTCGGGAATGACCGAGGAAGAATTCGAACAGGTTGCCCGCTCCTGGCTCGCGACGGCCAGGCACCCGACCCTTGGCCGGCCGTTCACCGAGCTTACCTATCAGCCGCAGCACGAGCTTCTGAACTACCTCCGCGCCAACGGGTTCAAGACCTTCATCGTTTCAGGCGGCGGCCTCGATCTGATGCGGTCTTTCGCCGAGGAGCGTTACGGAGTGCCGCGCGAGCAGGTCATCGGCTCAAGCGTCAAGACCCGCTTCGAAATTCGCAACGGATCAGCCGTCCTCATCAAGCTGGCGGACATCAACAGCTTCGACGACCGCGAGGCAAAGCCGCAGAATATCGGCCTGCATATCGGGCGCCGACCGGTCCTTGCCTGTGGCAATTCCGATGGCGATCTCGCCATGCTGCGTTACGTCAAATCCGGGCCGGGCTCGCGCCTGGCCTTGCTCCTGCATCATGACGATGCCGCTCGCGAATTTTCCTATGACCGCGATTTCAAGGTCAGCCCGCTCGCCGAGGCGCTGGACAAGGCGGAGGAATACGGGCTGACAACCGTCAGCATGAAAC
>DATMEW010000037.1:0-13859 GCA_035556495.1 Xanthobacteraceae bacterium
TCCCGAGGACGCTCAAGCTTTCGCCGACGAGGTGCGCGCCTTCGTGCGTGAGGCACTGCCGGACGACATTCGCGCCAAGGTGATCCGCCACAAGCGGCTGACCCGCGAGGAACAGACGCTGTGGCAGCGCAAGCTCGTCGAGAAGGGCTGGGCAACGCCCGCATGGCCGAAGGAATATGGCGGCCCGGGCTGGAACGCCATGCAGCGGCATATTTATGACGACGTGGCGTCGGAAGAAGGCGCACCGGCGGCAATCCCGTTCGGCGAGAGCATGATCGCGCCTGTGCTGATCAAGGTCGGCTCGCCGGAGCAGAAGGCCAAATATCTGCCGCGCATCCGCACGCTTGAATATTATTTCTGCCAGGGCTTCTCCGAGCCCGGCGCGGGCTCCGACCTCGCCTCGCTGAAGACCCGCGCCGTGCTCGACGGAGATGAATGGGTCATCAACGGCCAGAAGATGTGGACGAGCCTCGCTCACGAGGCCAACATGATGTTCTGCCTGGTCCGCACCGATCCGGACGCCAAGGCGCAGGAAGGCATCACGATGCTGGTGTTCCCCATGGACATCAAAGGCATCACCATCCGTCCCATCATCACCATGGACGGCGGCCACTCCACCAACGAGGTGTTCTTCGACGACGTGCGCGTGCCGAAGGACAGCCTGATCGGCGAGGTCAACAAGGGCTGGACCTATGCCAAGCTGCTGCTCGGCCACGAGCGCACGACCATCGCCCGCGTCGGTCAGTCCAAGCGCGAGCTGCGCCGCCTCAAGCAGATCGCCTCCGAACAGATGATGGACGGCAAGCCGCTCATCGAACACCAGAACTTCCGCGACAAGGTCGCTCTGGTGGAGGTCGAGCTGCTCTCGCTCGAAATCACCGCCCTGCGCCTCATCAGCGCGCTGAGCGCCGGCAATGTCGGCGTGGAAGCCAACCTGCTCAAGATCAAGGGTTCGGAAATCCAGCAGCGCCTCACCGAACTGCTGCTCGAGGCGGCCGGCCCCTACGGCCTGCCTTATGATTACAACAAGGGCCTTGGCGACACCAACCTGCCGCCGATCGGCCCCGAGGAAGCGGCCTCCTTCGGCCCCAATTACCTGAGCACGCGCGTGGTGACGATCTACGGCGGATCGAACGAGATCCAGCGGAATATCATCGCCAAATCGCTCGGCCTTTAACGCGCGGAATCCGGATTTCATCAGATGGAATTTGCATTGAACGAGATGCAGCAGATGCTGCAGGACACCGCCGGCCGGCTCGTCCGCGACCGCTATGACTTCGAGGCGCGCAAGAAGATCATCGCTTCGCCTGAAGGCTATTCGCCGGCGCTGTGGAAGGAATTCGCCGACCTCGGCCTGCTCGGCGTCGAGATTCCGGAGGATTTCGGCGGCAGCGGCGGCAGCTTCCAGGACCTCGCCGTGGTGCTGGAGGAATTCGGGCGCGGCCTCGTCGTCGAACCATTCCTCTCCACCGTGGTGCTGGGTGCGGGTGTCGTCTCGCGCGCCGGCAATGACGCGCAGAAGCAGGAGATCCTGCCCCGCGTCGCCGGAGGCGAGCTGAAGCTGGCGCTGGCCTATGGCGAGCCGGACACGCGCTACGATCCCGCCCTTGTCGCCACCACCGCGAAGGCGGATGGCGACGGCTATGTGCTGAACGGGCGCAAGGCGGTCGTGATCGGCGCGGACAGCGCCGACACCCTCATCGTCAGCGCGCGCACCGCCGGCCAGCCCGGCGACCGGGACGGCGTCTCGCTGTTCCTGGTGCCGAAGGCGAGCAAGGGCGTCGATATCCGCGCCTATCCGAATATCGACGACCGCCGCGCCGGCGAGGTGACGCTGGACAATGTCCGCGTCGGCAAGGACGCCCTGCTGGGCGCTGAGGGCAAGGCATTGCCGGTGCTTGAAGAGGCGCTGGACCGGGGCGCCGCGGCGCTGTGCTGCGAGGCCATCGGCGCCATGGCCGCGGTCAACACGCTCACCATCGAGTATCTCAAGACGCGCCAGCAGTTCGGCCGGCCCATCGGCAAATTCCAGGCGCTTCAGCATCGCATGGCCGACATGGTCATCGCGGAGCAGCAGGCCCGCTCAATGGGTTATCTCGTCACCGAACGCATCGGTGCGGACAACCCCGCCGACCGCGCCGAGGCGATCTCGGTCGCGAAGGCGCAGATCGGCCTGTCCGGCCAGATCGTCGGCCGTGGCACGATCCAGCTTCATGGCGGCATCGGCATGACGATGGAATATGTGGCGAGCCACTATTTCCGCAGGCTGACGGCGATCGAGATGATGTTCGGCGACAACGCCTATCATCTCGCGCGTTTCGCGAAGGCATCGCAGGCCGCCGCCTGACCTGCCATCATCGACTGATCTTCATGACGGCGCGGCCCGGAACAACCGGCCGCGCCGTTGTCATGAGGCGCGACGCCGGGCATCTTTAGCGGCACCCAAACCGATCCCGAACCTCTCCGGCATTCCGGACATTCCGCCGGTTGTCTTTTTGCTCGCGCATGACTTGATCCAAAAACCGGCTCCCACTTTTCGGGATCATGGGTTTCCTTGAGCATGACCTCGTCCGAAAACCGGTTCCCACTTTTCGGGATCATGCTCTAGAATTCATCGCAATATGCGGATGCTCGATACCGCGAGGGAGGACGAATGTTCACGCAAGGGCTCGACCACGTCACCATCTGGAGTGACGACGCCGACAAAACCCGCGGCTTCTATTGCGACATTCTCGGCCTGACGGACGGCTTCCGCCCGGACCTCGGCTTCCCCGGCCTGTGGCTCTACTCCGGCGACCGCGCCGTGATCCATATCTACCTTGGGAACGGCCCGGACAGCGCCACGACCGGCGCGGTCGATCACGTCGCCTTCAAGGGCGTCGGCGATCCGCGGGCGCTCGCTACGCGGCTGGAGCAGGCCGGCCTTCCCTTCAAGGCCCAGACCGTCACGGGCGGCCTGCGCCAGGTCTTCTGCGAGGACCCGAACGGCGTGAAGCTGGAGTTCAATTTCCCGAAAGAGGGATGACATGAAAATGCCCGGCACGAGGCCGGGCATTTCAGTTGTGATTAATGGGCGGCCGACTGTTTACCGGTCCGGCTCGAACATCAGCAGGTTCGTGCCGTCCGGCAGCGGATGCCAGTAAGGCTTCATCCGCAGGCCGATCTTCATCTCGTCGAGACCGACATTCACGGTGTTGGCCATGACGTTGACGCCCTCGTCCAGCGTCACCAGCACGATGAAGAACGGCTCGTGGCCGCGGAACGGCTCTCGGCAGCGCCGGGCGATGGTGTAGGTGAACACCTCGCCCTTGCCGGAAGCCTCCCGCCACTCGATGTCACTGCGGCGGCCGGAATAGATGCTGGTCGCCCGCGGAAAGAACTGATAGCGGCCGGCCTTCTTGTCGTATTGCAGCATGATCTTCTTCTCGCGCGTCCCGTCCCAGTAGGGCTGCGAGAAGGTCCGCGGAGCGGACGGCTGGCGCGGGATGTGCAGGGTCTCGTTGATCTGTGCTTCAGCCATAACGCGCCTCATGCATTCGGGGTGAGGATCATGACGACGCTGGTCGCCCAGTTGCGTCCATAGGGAATGCCGCCGATGCCGGTCACCAGCGCATTGCTGGTGTTCTTCACCTGCCGCTTGTCGCCTTCCCCGAAGAGCTGGCGCACGGCTTCGACGACATTTGTGCCGCCGCCGGCAAGGCCCACCTGCCCCGCCGAAATCTGCCCGCCGCCGGTGTTGAGCGGCAGGTTTCCGGTGAAGTGGAAGTCCGTAGCGTGGATGAAGTCGCAGCCCTGGCCGTGCTTGCAGAAGCCCAGCATTTCGAGCTGCATCATGATCGCGATGATGAAGTCGTCATACGGGTGGAACGAGGCGACATCCTTCGGCGCCATGCCGGCCTGCTTGAACGCCTTCTCGCCGGCGGCCTTGTGGCCGGTCAGCGTCGGATCGACGATCGCCTCGCTGGCGCGATAGATCGTGCGCTCGCCATAGCCGACGGGGACGACGGCCTTGGTGAAGCCCTTCTTCTCGGCATTCTTGCGGCTGGTGACGATGAGGCCGCTGGCCCCGTCGCAGACCATGACGCTGTCGAGCAGGCGGATCGGGTCGTTGATCATGCGGGAATTCACATAATCGTCGACCGTGATCGGCTTGCGCAGCTTCTCGCAGGCCAGCGGGTTGAGCACCGCATGGTCGCGCTGGGCCACGGCGAGCTTGCCGAGCGCGCGCGGATCGAGCCCGAACTGGTGCTCGTAGCGCTTGCTGAGCAGGCCGAAAGCTGCCGGCGGGCCGAGATAGCCCAGCGGCATCGTCCATTCCTGCGTGAAGGAGCGCGGACGGTTGTTATTCTCGCGCACCTGCGTATCGGAATAGAGGCACAACACCGTGGTGCAGAGCCCGGCATCGATCGCCGCGGCAGCGCGGGCCACCGCGCCGGCCGGCGAACAGCCGCCGATATCCACCATCTGGCAGAAATCGACTTCAAGCGCGAGCTGGTCGGCAGTGGTCTGCGACCAGAAATTGTTGCCCGCGCCGGTCTGCGAGGACGACAGGATCAGCCCGTCGATCTCGCCCTTCTCCATGCCCGTCTTGTCGAGAAGCTCTTCGAGGATCTGGGCGCTCAGCTCCCAGACATCCACTTCGCTTTTCTCGACGATCTTCGTCTCCGCATAGGCGACGATGGCTGCGTCATGCAAAGCCATGCTGACCCTCCCAATGAATACTGATCATCCTGTTCCGATATCTGCTCGATCGAGGATCGATCAGGACTTCGGGGCCTCGCCCGGCGCGACCACCTTGTTGTGACCCTTCTCGACGAATGCCTTCACGCGCTCGTAGCCCTCCGTGGAAGCCACCGCATTGCCGATCAGGCTTTCGATGAACAGGCCGTCCTCGTGGGACATGTCGTTCACGCGCGGCAGGCAGGAACAGACCGCCCAGTTGGTCAGCGGCGCGTTCTGCGCGATTCGGGCGGCAAGCTGCTTCGCCTTTTCCAGCGACTGGCCGGCCGGCACGACATACTGGCAGAGATTGGCGCGCTCGCCTTCGGCCGCCGTGAGGGCGCGGCCGGTCAGCATCAGGTCGGCCATGCGGGCATAGCCCATCAGGCGCTGGATGCGCACGGAGCCGCCGCCACCGACGAAAATGCCGCGCTGGCCTTCCGGCAGGGCGAAGAAGGTGGTCTCGTCAGCCACGCGGACATGCACGGCAGAGGCAAGCTCGAGACCGCCACCGATGCAGGCGCCCTTGAGCGCGGCGACGAACGGAATCTGCCCGCGGGCGATCAGGTCGAAGCTGCGATTCCAGCGGCCGCGCTTGCGCTTCACCTTGGAGCCCGGCTGCATCCAGGTCGCCGCTTCGGCAAGATCCAGACCGGCGGAGAAATTCGCACCCGAACCACCGTGAATGACACCCGCCTTGGCTTCCTCCTGAGCCCGGAAAACTGCCTCTCGGAGCTGCGTCACAACAGCGTCGTTGATCGCGTTGCGCTTCTCGGCACGATTCAGGCCGATGACGGCGACATCGCCCTCCAGCTCATAGGTAACCAGTTCGTCGCTCATGGGAAAATCCACTCCTGATTGGGACGTTTCGGCACGGCGCATCCGGCTTGCCGCCGGTTTCCACCGTCGATATAGGTATGGGCCATAACAAACCTTTTCTCATCATACAGTCAAGGAAGCGGACATGGCGGAGGCCAATACCCAGGAAGCGCCCGGCGGCGCAGCGATCGTCGAACTGCTGATGCAGCCCCGCTCCGTTGCCATTATCGGCATGTCGAGCAAGCCGGGCAGCGCCGGCCACACCGTGCTGGCCAATTTGAAAATGAACAATTTCGCTGGCGATATCTATCTCGTCGGCCGCAGCGGCGGCGAGATCGAGGGTATCCAGGTTCTCAAAACCGTGGACGAACTGCCGGAAGGTGTGGATATCGCGGTTTTCACCCTGCCCGCCGCCGGTGTGAAGGAAGCGCTGGAAGGCTGCGTCCGCCGCAAGGTGAAGTCCGCCGTGGTGTTCTCCTCCGGCTTTGCCGAAATCGGCGAGCGCGACGCGCAGGACGAACTGGCGCGGATCGCCCGTGACGGCAACCTCGCCCTCATCGGCCCGAACTGCCTTGGCTACACCAATTTCGTGGACGGCTTCGCCATCGGCTTCGCCGGCGCCACGGTCGTGCCGAAGATCGAGTCCTCGCGCGATCCGGCCGTCGCCATCGTGTCGCAGAGCGGCGGCCTCGCCGGCCACATCCGCTCCGCGCTGGATGCCCGCGACATCCCGACGTCCTACAACATCTCCACCGGCAACGAGGCCGGCCTCGGCCTTGCGGATTTCATCGACTATCTCGCCAAGGACAAGCTGACGAGCGCCATCGTCGTTTATGTCGAGGAATTCCGGCAGACCGAGAAGTTCATCGCCGCCGCCGCCCGCGCCCGCGATGCCGGCAAGCCGATCCTGCTGCTCTCGCCGGGCCGCGGCGAGAAGTCCAAGGCCGCCGTCTCCTCGCACACCGGCGCGCTCGCCGGCGATTACGAGGTGATGCGGACCATCGCCACCCATGCCGGCATCGCCGTGATCGACACGCTGGACGAGTTGATCGACACTGCCGAACTGCTGGCCCGCTACCCCAATCCGCCAACCGAGGGCCTCGCGGTCGTCACCTTCTCGGGCGCCTTCTGCGCCATCGCCCATGACTTCGCGGACGATCTCGGCATCGAGATTCCGTCGCTGTCGCCGGAGACGGAAGCGCATCTCAAGCCGCTGGTGCCGTCTTTCATTCCGCCGAAGAATCCGCTCGACCTCGGCACCCAGCCGATCTGGCAGCCGGAGCTGCTGGAGATCGGGCCAAAGGCGCTGCTCGGCGACCCGAAGCTCGGCGGCATGGTGATTTCTTCGCCGCTCGGCAACCCGTCGCTGACGATGAAGTATCTCGACTACGCGCTCGCCGCCGTCAAAGCCTTCCCCGAGAAGCCGTTCATCTGGGCTCCTCTGGGAGACCGCGCGCCGCTGATGCCTGAATTCGAGAAGGTGGCGCGGGAGAACCGCATGCTGATCTCGCGGTCGTCGGATCGCAGCCTGCGGGCGATGGCGAATGCGACCTTCTATGCCCGTGCGCGCGAGCGTTCGAAGCTGTCCGTCAAGGCGACGCCGATTCCGAACCTGCCGCCGCTCGGCAAGGGCACGCTGCCGGAATGGGTCGGCAAGCAGGTGCTCAAGGCCGCCGGCATCAAGATTCCGGACGGCCAGCTCGCCAAGACCATGGACGAAGCGGTCAGCGTCGCGAACAAGATCGGCTTCCCCGTGGTCATGAAGGCGCAGGCCTCCGAACTCGCCCACAAGACCGAGGCCGGCGGCGTGCTGCTCAACATCGCCGACGAGAAGGGCGTGCGTGACGCCTGGGCCAAGCTCGAATCCAACGTGCAGAAGGCCCAGCCGGGCGTGAAGCTCGACGGCATCCTGGTCGAGAAGATGGCCGCCAAGGGCCTCGAACTCGTGGTCGGCGCCAAGCGCGATCCGCTGTGGGGACCGGTCGTGCTGGTCGGCCTCGGCGGCATCTGGGTCGAGGCGCTGGGCGACGTGCGGCTGCTGCCGCCGGACCTGCCGGAAGCCGAGATCGTCAAGGAGCTTCAGAAGCTGCGCACCGCCAAGCTGCTGAACGGCTTCCGCGGCGCGCCGGCGGTGGACGTCGAAGCCGTCGCCAGGACGGCGGCACTGGTCGGCCGCATCATGCAAACCGTACCGGAGATCCAGGAAATCGACATCAACCCGGTTTTCGCCCATCCCAAGGGCGAAGGCGTCACGGCGCTGGATGCCCTGATCGTCACCGCGTAAGTCGCTTCCGATCAAACCGAAACGCCGCCGGAACTTCCCGGCGGCGTTTTCTTTTGGGCTGCCTCGGGGCCTGCCGGTGGGGGCGGGAAGGCAGAAGGCACAATGATCGAGCAGACGGGAAGCCTAGCCCATCAGCGACTCGCTGTCAAGACTTAATTCCTATCGACGCATCGCCATGCAATGCCGCAGCACCCCGGCTGGCACAGGATATGGCGTGGCTGAAATCCCCGCTGCGCCGCCCCAAAGCCGCTCGTCCAACGCAGGCTGTTTCCACAATCAGCCACTCAGATCAGGCCAGCCTCACGCCAGCCGGTCGAGGCTGAACCGGGTCACATCCCGCAGCAGCGCGATGAACCGCTCGGCGCGCCATTGCGCGGTCGCCCGCCCTTTCTCTGCGGTAGCGGCTGCGGCATTGCCGGCCACGCCCTCCGGATGGAGGTCCTCCGCAAGCCAGGCGAAGGCGTGATGGCCGGTCGGGCGCAGGAATGCGAATTCCTCGCGCATCGCAAGCGTGACCGGCGTGAAATCCGTCGCCTGATCCATCCGCACCAGATCGGGCCGGAAATGCAGCATCAGCGAGGTTTCGACATCGCCGCCATGAATGCCGGTCGCGACCTCGTCTTCCGGATAGAGGCCCGGCGGCACGCCGAAACGGTCCCAATGGGTGGTGACGACCAGCATGTCGAGGCCGGCGCGCAGGTCCCTTGCAACGATGCCCATGACCTCGACATTGCCGCCATGGGCGTTGACGATGACCAGCTTGCGCAGGCCCGCGCGCTGCACCGCCTCACCGATCTCGGTCCAGGCGCGGATCGCGGTTTCGGCCGAGAGGGTCAACGTGCCCGGCAACCGGACATGCTCATCGGACTTGCCGATGGCCTGCATCGGCAGGACGAGGATCGAAAGGTCCTCCGGCAGCCGGGCGAGCGTCTCGTGGATCATTCCCTCGCCGATCGCCATGTCGGTGGCGAGCGGCAGATGCGGCCCGTGCTGTTCGATAGCCGCGACCGGCAGCACCGCGAGCGTGGTCTCGGGGTCCAGCCCCTGAAAATCCCGGCTGGTCAGATCGCTCCAGTAGACCTTGCGCAACGCCGCCTCCAGACCGGCCCGCAAGCATTCAGCGGGCGTGGCTTTGTCTAGCAGGTTTCACAACCGGGCCGAAGGCCACAGCCGCTCAATGTCCTCGCTCAATGTCCTCGCTCGATTCCCTCGCTCAATGCCCCTTGCGCGGCGTGCCGCCGCCAGGCCCCGCAAGACCGGCCTTCTGGAACGCCGCGGCGAAGGCGTTGCCGCTATCCGAGCCGGAGCGGGATGACGTCTGTCCCTGCCCGCGCCCCGGCTTCATCGCCGGGCCACGCGACGCGCCGGACGGCGGTCGTGCCGCCGTATCGGCATCGTCGTCGAGCCGCATCGTCAGGCTGATGCGCTTGCGCGGCTTGTCCACCTCCAGCACTTTCACCCGCACGATGTCGCCGGGCTTGGCGACGTCCCGCGGGTCCTTCACGAAGGTCCGCGACATGGCGGAGACGTGAACCAGCCCGTCCTGATGCACGCCGATATCCACGAAGGCGCCGAAAGCAGCGACATTCGTGACGACGCCCTCCAGCACCATGCCGGGCTTGAGGTCGTTCAGCGTCTCGACACCGTCCTTGAAGGTCGCCGTCTTGAAGGCCGGGCGCGGATCGCGGCCGGGCTTTTCAAGCTCCTTCAGGATATCCACCACCGTCGGCAGGCCGAAGGCATCGTCCACGAATTCCTTCGGCTGAAGGCCGCGCAACGCCGCCGTGTTGCCGACCAGTTCCTTCACGGTCATCCGCGCCTTCTCGACGATGCGCCGCACCACCGGATACGCCTCCGGATGCACGCCGGAAGCGTCCAGCGGATCGTCGCCGTCCGGAATGCGCAGGAAGCCGGCGCATTGCTCGAACGCCTTGGGGCCAAGCCGGGGCACATCCTTGAGGTCCTTGCGGCTGCGGAACGGGCCCTTGGCATTGCGGTGCATGACAATGCCTTGTGCGAGGCCGGAGCCGATGCCGGACACCCGCGCCAGCAGCGGCGCGGACGCGGTGTTGAGATCGACACCGACCGCGTTCACGCAATCCTCCACCACGGCATTGAGCGAGCGCGACAGCTTGGTCTCGCTGAGGTCGTGCTGATACTGGCCAACGCCGATGGACTTCGGATCGATCTTCACCAGCTCCGCCAACGGGTCCTGCAAGCGCCGGGCGATCGACACCGCGCCGCGCAGCGAGACATCAAGCTCCGGCAGCTCCTCCGAGGCATAGGCCGAAGCGGAATAGACCGAGGCGCCGGCCTCGGACACCATGACCTTGGACAGCTTCAGGTCCGGATTGAGCCGCACCAGATCCGCCGCCAGCTTGTCGGTCTCGCGCGACGCGGTGCCGTTGCCGATGGCGATGAGATCGACCTTGTGAGCGCGCGCAAGCTGCGCAAGCGTCGCCAGCGCGTCGTCCCAGCGCCGCTGCGGCTCGTGGGGATAGATCGTGCTGGTCGCCAGCACCTTGCCGGTGCCATCCACCACCGCGACCTTGACGCCGGTGCGAAAGCCCGGATCGAGCCCCATCGTCGCGCGGGTGCCGGCCGGCGCGGCCAGCAGCAGGTCGCGCAGATTGGCAGCGAAGACGCGCACTGCTTCTTCTTCCGCCGCCGTCCACAGCCGCATCCGCAGATCGACCGAGAGATGGATGACGATGCGGGTGCGCCAGGCCCAGCGGGCCGTGTCCGCCAGCCACTTGTCGGCCGGGCGGCCCTGAGCGGCAATGCCGAAACGCTGCATGATGCGCAGTTCGTAAGCCGTCGGCCCGCTCGCCGTTTCCGGCGGCTCGGGCTCGATGGCGATATCCAGCATCTCCTCCCGCTGGCCACGGAACAGCGCCAGAATGCGATGCGACGGCAGCTTCACCAGCGGCTCGGCAAATTCGAAATAGTCGCTGAACTTCGCCCCGGCTTCCGCCTTGCCCTCGCGCACCTTGGAGGTGAGCCGCCCTCGGGTCCACATCTCCTCACGCAACTGGCCGATGAGGTCCGCATCCTCCGCGAAACGCTCCACCAGAATGGCGCGCGCACCGTCCAGCGCCGCGGTGACATCGGCCACGCCCTTGTCGGCGTTGACGAAGTCCGTCGCTACAATCTGCGGATCATGTTGCGGGTCGGCCAGCAGCATCGCGGCCAGCGGTTCGAGACCGGCCTCCTTCGCGATATCCGCCTTGCTGCGGCGCTTCGGCTTGAACGGCAGATAGATATCCTCCAGCCGGCTCTTGCTGTCGGCGGCGTTGATCGCCGCCTCCAGCGCATCGTCCAGCTTGCCCTGCTCCCGGATCGATTCGAGGATGACCTTGCGGCGGTCCTCCATCTCGCGGAGATAACGCAGGCGTTCATCGAGAGTGCGCAACTGCGCGTCGTCGAGGCCGCCGGTCGCTTCCTTGCGATAGCGCGCGACGAACGGCACCGTCGCGCCGCCATCGAGCAGGCCGACCGCCGCCTCCACCTGCTGGGGCCGCACGCCAAGTTCCTCGGCTATCCGCTTCTCGATCGACATCACGCAAAATCATCCTTCACCGGACGCCCCGCGCGGAAGGTTTCATCTCCCCGCGGCGCAGCGCGTCATATGGAAGGCCGGCTTCCGATTCTTCAACCCGGCCACCGGAGATATGGACAGGCACATGCGGCCTTTCGACCGCCCTTTCCACCCGGCCCTTGGCTCAGCCGCAAGGCACCCATGACTTGACAGGATTGTGCTTCGCCGCCGCTTTTTCCCGGCGGACAATCTCGGCTAGGGTCCGATCCCAACTTCGTTGAATCAGACCCGTCGCTACCGTTTTTGTGTGAGCGTGATCTTGCCCGAAACCGGTTCCCACTTTTCGGGATCATGCTCTAGGCTTGCATAACCACCGCGCCGGAGATCCGGAGATCCCATGACTTCCCGTCAGTCGGCTTCCCGTCAGTTGCGCCTCGGCGCCTTCATGCGTCCCGTCAGCATCCACACCGGCGCCTGGCGCTATCCCGGCGCGTTTCCGGACGCCAATTTCAACTTCCAGCATCTCAAACGCTTCATCCAGAAGCTGGAGCACGGCCGCTTCGACGCCTTCTTCATGGCGGACCATCTCGCCGTGCTGAACATGCCCGTCGAGGCGCTCAAACGCAGCGCAACCGTCACTTCGTTCGACCCGCTGACACTGCTGCCGGCGCTCGCCGCCGTGACCGAGCATATCGGCCTGATCGCGACGGCATCGACGACCTTCAACGAGCCTTATCATGTCGCGCGGAAATTCTCCTCGCTTGATCATATCAGCAACGGCCGCGCCGGCTGGAACGTCGTCACTACGTCCAACCCGGACGCCGCGCGCAATTTCGGCATGGACGAGCATATGGAGCATGGCGAGCGCTATCGCCGCGCCCGCGAATTCTTCGATGTGGTGACGGGGCTGTGGGACAGTTTCGCCGAAGATGCCTTCGTCCGTGACGTTGACAGCGGCATCTATTTCAACCCCGAGCGGATGCATGTGCTGGATCACAAAGGCGAGTTCCTGTCCGTGCGCGGCCCGCTGAACATCGCGCGGCCGATTCAGGGCTGGCCGGTCATCGTGCAGGCCGGCGCCTCGGAAGCGGGCAAGCAACTCGCGGCCGAGACGGCGGAAGCCGTCTTCACATCGCAACGCACGGTGGCGGAGGGACAGCGCTTCTACGCCGATGTCAAAGGCCGGATGGACAAGCTCGGCCGCGACCGCGACAGCCTGAAAATCCTGCCCGGATGTTTCGTCGTGGTGGGCGAGACCCGCGACGAGGCGCTGGAGAAGCGCGCGCGGCTCGACAGCCTGGTGCATTACGACAGCGCCATCGCCTCCCTCTCCATCGCGCTCGGCCACGACGCCTCCGGCTTCGATCCGGACGGGCCGCTGCCGGACATCCCGGAGAGCAACGCCAGCAAGAGCGGCCGCGAGCGCGCCGTCGCGCTGGCGCGGAGCGAGAATCTGACGGTCCGCCAGCTTGCCCAGCGGCTCGGCGGCTATGCGGGCCTCGCCATGGTCGGCACGCCCGCGAGCATCGCCGACGAGATGGAGGAATGGCTGATGACCGAAGGCAGCGACGGCTTCAACATCCAGTTCCCCTATCTGCCGGGCGGGCTCGACGATTTCGTGGACAAGGTCATCCCCGAATTGCAGCGCCGCGGGATCTTCCGCACGGAATACGAAGGGCGAACGCTGCGGGAGAATCTCGGCCTGAAGCGGCCGCCCAACCGCTTCTTTCGCGAATAGGCGGCGGCGACGGAAAGCGCGGCGCGCCGAAGCGCGGCATGCCGCAGCCATTTCCGTCATTGCCTTGACCGGGGTCGATCCGGCACACTGGCGGACAGGAAGCCGTCAAGGCCAGTCCGCATCCAGGGAGGATTTCAGATGATGCGTTTCATCGCACGCTTCGCTTTTAGGGCTTTGGCTTGCACGGCTTTTGCCTGCGCAACCTTTGCCTTCACCTTCTCCACGGCAGGACACGCCGACGATTTTCCCTCCCGCAACATCACGATGATCGTGCCCTTCACGGCGGGCGGCGCCGGCGACATTCTCGGCCGCATGGTCGGGCATCAACTGGAGCAGAAGCTCGGCAAGGCCGTCGTCGTCGAGAACAAGCCCGGCGCCGGCGGCGTCATCGGCGCCAATCTCACCGCTCAGGCCGCGCCCGACGGCCACACCCTGATGATCGCACCGAGCGCGACCATGGCCGTGAACGTCACGCTGTTCAAAGCGCTCTCCTACGATCCGGCAAAGGATTTCGTGCCGCTGGCCCTCGCGGCGGCGACGCCCTTCGTGCTCGTGGTCAATCCGGACCTGCCGGTCCGCTCCGTGCAGGAATTCATCGCCTATGCGAAGAAGCAGGATGGCAAGCTCTCCTACGCCACCGCCGGCCCCGGAGTGCCGCATCATCTCTTCGCCGAGATGTTCAAGACCATGACCGGCATCCAGATGTCGCCGGTTCCCTACAAGGGCAGCCTGCCGGGGCTGAACGACGTCGTCGCCGGGCA